>JBOHAW010000080.1:0-7894 GCA_050697975.1 Gaiellaceae bacterium | reverse complement strand
CGCCGCGGCCGCGCTTGCCGTGCTCCTCGGGGCCGGCCGGGCCGAGGCGGCTCGCTTCGCCGTCGGCCTCGAGCCGGGAGCCTCTGCGGACGCGATCGCGGCCCGTCTGGCGGAGATCACCGGCGGCGCGGTCTCGCGCGAGCTCGAGCCCATGCGTGCCCTCACCGTCGAAGCGCCGAGCGCGCGAGCGGCTCTGGCTCTCCCGGGCGTCGCCTACGTCGAGCGCATCGACGCCCGCCGCCGGCTCGCTTTCACGCCCACCGACCCGCTCGCCGCGCGGCAGTGGTATCTCGAGCAGACCCGGGCCTTCGACACCTGGGCCGAGCTGCCGCCGCTGGCGCCGGTGCGCGTGGCGATCGTCGACTCAGGCATCGACGCGGGCCATCCCGAGTTCGAGGGCCGGATCGCCGACGGGCGGAGCTTCGTCCCGGGCGACTGGGGCGTCGATCAGCAGGGCCACGGCACGTTCGTCGCCGGTCTCATTGCCGCCAACGTGAACAACGCTCAGGGCATCGCGGGAATGGCGTTCCCGGCCGAGCTCCTGATCGCCAAGGTCGTGCGCGGCGACCGCTCGATCTCGCTCGAGACCGAGGCGAAGGCGATCCGCTGGGCGATCGAGAACGGGGCTCAGGTGATCAACCTCAGCCTCGGCGGGCTGCGCGACCCGCACAACCCTCGGCGCGACACGTTCTCGCCGCTCGAGGCGGCGGCGATCTCCTATGCCTACCGAAACGGCGCGGTGCTGGTGGCGGCGGTCGGGAACGCCGACCAGGCTCCGAGCCGCCCCTGGCCGTTCGCGAGCTACCCCGCGGCCCTGCCGCACGTGATCGGCGTGTCGGCCCTCGCGCGCGACGGCTCCGTGCCCTCCTTCTCCGATCGCGACCTGATCTACAACGACGTCGCCGCACCGGGGCAGGACATCCTCTCCACGTTTCCGCGGCAGCTCACGGAACGCGAGCCGGCGTGCAAGAACCAGGGCTACTCCGACTGCGACCCGGACGGGGAGTACCGCCGCGCCGAGGGGACGTCGTTCGCCGCTCCGCAGGTTGCGGCCGCGGCCGCGCTCTTGCTCGCCGTCGATCCCGACCTCGGCCCGGAGCAGGTGGCGAATCTGATCACACGGGCGGCACTCGACGTGCACCCCGGCACGGGCTGCAAGCAGTGCCCGCTCGAGCGGGACGCGCTCAGCGGCTGGGGCCGGCTCGACGTCGCCGCCGCGATCGCGCAGGCGCTCAAGGCTCCACCCGCGCGCGACCGGCTCGAGACGAACGACGACGCCGGTGCGCACGCGCCCAGGATCTACGGCACGAAGGGTCAGACCGTGCGCGCCACGGTGGACTTCTGGGACGACCAAACCGACGTTTACCGCGTGCTCCTGCACGGGCGGCAGCGCGTCTCGGCAACGCTCCGCGGCCCCGAGGGCGCGAAGCTCTTCCTGTGGACGCCGGGCACGTCGCGGGTAGAGGGCCTCTCGGTCCGCCTCCAGCGGCGGCGCGTCGCCCAGTCCGTGTCACGCGGCGCGGTGCAGCAGTTCAGCTACCGAGCACCCGCGCGCCGCGGCGGCTGGTACTACCTGCAGGTCAAGATCGGCCAGCCCGGCGCCGGGCCCTACACGCTCAGCTACGCGAAGCGCTAGTCGCGCGGCGCGCCGTCGAGCAGCTCCTCGGCGGAGACCTCGCGGATCTGCCGCGCGGGGTTCCCGACCACGAGCGCCCGGGCCGGCACGTCGCGGACGACGACCGCCCCCGCTCCGACGAACGCGTCCTCGCCGATCTCGACCCCGGGGCAGAGGACGGCGCCGCCGCCGACGCGCGCGCCACGCCGGATCGTCGGGCCCTTCATGAGCGCGTGGCGCTTCTCGGTGCGGCCCATGTAGTTGTCGTTCGTCGTCACCACGCAGGGCGCGATGAAGACGTTGTCCTCGAGCGTCGAGTACGCGGTGATGTACGCATCCGCCTGGATCTTCGTGAGCGCGCCGATCGTGGTGTCGTTCTCGACGAGCGAGCCGCGGCCGATCACGACGTCGTCCTCCACCACACAGCGCTCGCGGACGCAGGCCTGGTCGCCGACGATCACCCGAGCGCCGAGCCGCGTTCCGGCGAAGACGATCGCGCCGGTGGAGACGATCGTGCCAGCTCCGAGCTCGGCCGGCCCGAGCGGCTCGCGCTTGGTCGTCGACCGCGGCGAGAGCGACGGCTGCTTGCCGACCACGGCGCCGTCGCCGATCTTGCAGCCGTTCCCGATCACCGTGCCGGGGTAGATGACGACGTTGTCGCCGACCTCGAACGTCATGCCGGAATCGCCGACAGCGAGTCCTGCAGCTGCTCGAGCGTCCGCACGACCACGAGGCCGTCGCGCGCGGCCCGCTGCGGGTCTCCCTCCCCGGCCACGAGCGAGAGGAAGTGCCGGCACTCGAGTCGCAGCGGCTCGTCGTTCGGGATCTTCGGGCTGAAGATGTCGCCCGTGCGCGTGCGCCACTCGCCGTACGTGCCGGTCGGCTGCTCGGGCGCCTTGTCGTAGATCGTCACCTTGCGCTCGAGCTCCATGTCGTCGAAGACAGCCATCTTGTCGCGGCCGACGACCGTCACCTTGCGCATCTTGTGCGGATCGAGCCAGGAGAGGTGCATGTGCGCGATCTTCCCGGAGGGGAAGCGCAGGTAGCAGAAGACGACGTCCTCGACGCCGGGCGTGAGGAAGGCGTTTCCGTGCGCCCACGCCTCGCTCGGCTCCTCGTCGATCAGGTAGAGGATGACCGCGAGGTCGTGCACGCCCAGCGACCAGAGAGCGTTCTCGTTCTTGCGCACGACGCCGAGGTTCTGGCGGTTGCCGTAGACGCAGAGCACGTCGCCGAGCTCGCCGGCGTCGAGCAGCTGCTTCAGCTTGACGACGCCGGGGTGATAGAGCAGCAGGTGCCCCGGCATCAGGACGAGCCCGCGCTCGGACGAGAGCGCGCAGAGCTCCTCCATCTCGTGCGCCCGCATCGCCGGGGGCTTCTCGACGAAGACGTGCTTGCCCGCCTCGAGCGCCCGCCGCGCGAGCGGGTAGTGGGTCGGGACGGGTGTCGCGATCGCGACCGCCTCGACCGCGGGATCGCCGAGCACCTCGTCGAAGTCGCCGGTCATGCGCGCACCTGGGTGGCGCCCGGAGAGGCTCTCGCGCCGGTCCGGGGCCGTGTCGCACAGCCAGCGGAGATCGGCGAGCTCGTCGAAGTTGCGGACGAGGTTCTTCCCCCACGGGCCGAGCCCGGCGATCGCGATCTGCCTCAAAGCTTCCAGACCTTCCCGTTGGCCGAGCCGTTCCGGCCGGTGGCGTTCCGCAGGTCGACGACGAGCGAGGCCTGCTCGACGACGTCGTCGTAGTCGATTCCCGAGTGCGCGGTCACGATCACGACGCAGTCGTACGCGGCCGGATCGAGCGCAGCCGACTCGAGACCGTAGGCGGGCAGCTCCCGGACGTGGGGGTCGTGGTAGGAGACGACGGAACCCGCCTGGCGCAGAAGCGCGATCAGCTTGAGCGCCGGCGACTCGCGCATGTCGCCGATGTCGGCCTTGTACGCGACGCCGAGCATGAGCACCTTCGAGCCCTTGAGCGAGAGCTGCTTGCCGTGGTTCAGGGCCTGAGAGATCTTCGACCGGCAGAAGTAGGGCATGTTCTCGTTCACCTTGCCGGCCAGCTCGATGAACTCGGTGTAGAAGTCGAACTCGCGCGCCTTCCAGGTCAGGTAGTAGGGGTCGATCGGGATGCAGTGGCCGCCGAGGCCGGGGCCCGGCTGGAACGGCATGAAGCCGAACGGCTTCGTCGCCGCGGCCTCGACGACCTCCCAGACGTCGAGGTTCATGCGCTCGCAGAGCTGCGCGAGCTCGTTCACGAGCGCGATGTTGACCGCGCGGAAGATGTTCTCGAGCAGCTTCGTCAGCTCGGCCGCCTCCGGCGAGGAGACCTTGTGCACGGTCGCGATCGCGCCGCCGTAGAGCTCAGCCGCCCGCTCGGTGCAGGCCGGAGTGACGCCGCCGACGACTTTCGGTACGTTCTGGGTCGTCCAGCGCACGTTGCCGGGGTCGACGCGCTCGGGCGAGAAGGCGAGGTGGAAGTCCTCGCCCACCTTGAGTCCGGTCTCCTCGAGGATGGGCAGCACGACCTCGGTCGTCGTACCCGGGTAGGTGGTCGACTCGAGGACGACCAGGTGCCCCCGGCGGAGGCGCTTGGCGATCTCCCGCACGGCATCCGCGACGATCGAGAGATCGGGCTCGCGCTGGGGCGAGAGCGGCGTCGGCAGCGCAATCAGGATCGCGTCCGCGTCGCGCAGCTCGTCGTAGTCGGTCGTCGCTCGCAGGCCGTTTCGGACGAGGCGCGCGAGCGTCTCGGAGGAGACGTCCTCGATGTACGACTCGCCGCGGTTGAGCCGGGCGGCGCGGTCCGCGTCGCGCTCCACGAGCACGACCGAGCGGCCCGCCTCGGCGAAGACCTGGGCGAGCGGCACGCCGACGTAGCCGGCCCCGACGATGGCGACATCCGTGCTCACGCGCGGGCAAGCCTACCGAGGGCCTCAGCGATCCGGACGGAGGCTTTACCGTCTCCGTACAGGGGTGGCCGGCCGGCCGGCATCGACGCGCGCGCGACGGCGGCGGCCAGGCGGTCGGGGTCGTCGTCGACGAGCACGTTCGCGCCCGTTTCGACGGTGTCGACCCATTCCGTCGAGGGCCGCGCGGTCACGCAGGGGACGCCGTACCAGTACGCCTCCTTCTGCAGACCGCCGGAGTCGGTCACGACCACGCGGGCCTGCGACGCCAGTGCGGCGAGATCGAGGTAGCCGACCGGCTCGAGCACGCGGACGTGACCGGCGAGCTCGATCCCGTCGAGCGCCGCGCACGTTCGCGGATGCGCCGGAAAGACCACGGGCTCGTCGAGCCGGTTCAGGCCCTCGACGATCCGGCGCAGCCGGTGCGGCGCGACGTTCGCCTCCCGGTGGATCGTCGCGACGACGTAGGCGCCGGGCTCGAGCCCGAGCCGCGCGAGCGCATTCGAGCGCGCGCGGGCGAGAGGCGCGAAGCGCATGCTCGCGTCCGCCATCACGTCGCCGACGACCTCGACCCGTCCGGGCACGCCCTCTGCCGCGAGGATCGCCCGCGAGCGCTCGTCCGGGCAGAAGAGCAGGGCAGCCATCCGGTCGACCTCGATCCGGATGTGCTCCTCCGGCATCGACAGGTCGCCGCTCCGAAGGCCTGCCTCGATGTGGGCGACGGGAGCGCTGGCGGCCTCGGCTGCCCTCGCACCCGCGAGCGTCGAGTTCGTGTCGCCGTAGACGAGCACCCAGTCGGGCCGCTCGGCCGTGACGATTCGAGCGAGGTCGGGGAGCATCCGGTGCGGGTCGGACGTCCGCAGCGCCAGCTCGTACCGGGGCGGGGAGAGGCCGAGCTCGTCGAAGAAGACCTGCGACAGCTCCGGGTCGTAGTGCTGGCCCGTGTGGACGACGACCTCGGCGAGCCCGGCGTCCCGGAGGGCCTCCGAGAGCGGCGCCGACTTGATGAACTGGGGGCGATTGCCCACCACGGAGAGCACTTTCACCGCGGCTACACTACGCAGCCGCGCGGGCCGTTAGCTCAGCTGGTAGAGCAGGGGACTCTTAATCCCAAGGTCGAAGGTTCGAATCCTTCACGGCCCATTCGACACTCACCGACTTCGGCTCATCCTTCCTTCCGAGCCCGTCTTCTTCGGAGCCGCACGGCAGCGCCACCGCCGGCGATGAGGAGGCCGAGGACGACGATGAGCGGCTTCGGTATCTCGTTCGGAGGTGGCTCGTAGTCAAGCGAGCCTGCGATCGTGAGCAGCTCTCCACCGAGACGCGCGGGAACGATCCACGCCGTCGCTTCCGGAGCCTGTGGTCGAGCGCGTCCGCCTCGAGTACGCGCGCGGTCGAAGCCTCGGCGAGATCGCCCAGGGGCTCACGTCCGAAGGTGTCGCCACCGCGCACGGCGGTCGGCGCTGGTGGCCGTCGACGGTGCGAGCCGTCCTGCTCCATGCGTCACGCTGAGCGCGGACAATACGCCGATGGGGCGGTCGAAGGCGGAGCCGGTGAAGATCATCGTCGACGTGCATGAGCGGCAAAGCGGCATCCCCGAGACGCTCGCCGAGCTCGGCGCGGAGATCGAGATCGCGCCGCTTCCCGCGGGCGACTACGCAGTGGGTGCCGACACGCTCGTCGAGCGCAAGCGCGTGCTCGACCTCCACGCCGCCGTGCTCAAGGGCCGCCTCTGGCCCCAGCTCGGCAAGCTCCGCGCGGCCTGCGCCTTCCCGTACCTCATCATCGAGGGCAGCGACCTCGACCGCGGCCCGCTCCACCACAACGCCATCCGCGGTGTCTGCCTCGCCGTGATCGACCAGGGGATCGCGCTCCTTCGCAGCGGCTACCAGCGCGACTCGGCGCTCTGGATCCACCGTCTCGCCGTCCGCTGCCAGGAGCTCGAACCGGCAGCCGAGCGGCCCGCATACTCGCAGCGGCCCCGGCCGAAGCCCGGGGAGGAGACCGCCGAGGCGCTCCTCGCGTCCGTCCCCGGCATCTCGACCGCTTCCGCCCGCGCCCTGCTCGAGCGCTTCGGGAGCGTTGCGGCCGTCGTTGCCGCCGACCCGGCCGAGTGGCTCACCGTCCCCGGCATCGGCCACGAGCGGGCCCGCGCCCTCGAGGAGACGTTCAACCTCCGCCGGAGAACGCCCACCGACGACGACCGCTCACCTGCGCGCCGCTCCGGAGACTCCTCGGGGTAAGCCGGTCATTCGCGCTTACGGTATCCTTACCGTAAGCTGATGGTAAGGAGGAATATGGACATCGCTGCGCGTGTTTCCTCGAAGGGCCAGATTACGATTCCGAAGTCGGTTCGCGAGGCGCTGAATCTGAGCGAGGGGGATCAGGTCCTCTTCCGCGTCGTCGAGGGCGAGCGAGCGATTCTCGCGCGCACACCTGACCTGCTCGAGCTGGCAGGGAGCGTGCCGGTGCCGGCCGAGGTGCGCGGCCTTTCGTGGGCGGAGATTCGGCGGCGCGCGTGGGCGGCGCAAATGCGCGGTTGACCGCCTTCGTCGACTCGAACGTCCTCATCCACCACCTGACCGGAGATCCACCCGACCAGGCGAAGCGCGCCACAGCATTTCTGCGGGACGCCGAAGACCTGATTCTCGTCGACCTTGTGGCCGCCGAGGTCGTGTACGTTCTCGAGTCGGTCTACGAGCTGGAGCGCGAGCGTGTCGCGCAGCTCGTCCGCGCCATCCTGGGATTTCCTGCGGTTGTCGTAGCCGATCGCCCGTTGCTTCTGCGGGCGCTCGAGGTCTACGAGCAGTACCGCCTCCATTTCGCCGAGTCCTACCTGGCGGCCTGCGCGGAGGTCACGGGCGTCGCCCTCGTTGCTTCGTTCGACCGGACAATCGACCGCGTCGGGACGGTTCGGCGGCTGGAGCCGACCGGGTGATCCAGCCGGCCCTGTGGCTAGTCGAGCGGTACGCTCTGAGGCTGGAGGACGAGCATCGAGCGACTACCACATCAACGTCTTCTACAGCGACGAGGACGGCGGCTACATCGCCGACATCCCGACCTCGAGGCCTGCTCGGCGTTCGGCGCGTCTCCCGAGGAATCGCTCGCCAAGGTGGCGAAGAAAAATGCCAATTTGCAGGAGTGTTCGAATCCTTCACGGCCCATGCTCTCCACCGCTGCAGGCGCCGCCAGCGAGCTGTTCTCTACGCTAGGCGGGTGAAGATCGCCCGTCCCGATCCGCCGCTCTCGGACGGCGTCGTCGTCCTCCGGCCATGGGAGCTCGGCGACGTGCCGGCTCTCGTCGGCGCGATCGACGGCGAGCCGGAGATCTCGAGCTGGCTGGAGATGATCCCGCAGCCCTACACACGCCAGAAT
>JBOHAW010000079.1:0-10166 GCA_050697975.1 Gaiellaceae bacterium | reverse complement strand
ACCCCTCACTGACCACGACGATCGAGAAGTCCTTGCCGCGGCGGTGGCGTCGCCGGATCTCCTCGCAGGCGCTCTCGACGGTGATCGGCTGCTCGGGGATCAGGATCACGTCGGCGCCGCCGGCGATCCCGCTCATGACCGCGATCCAACCGGTGTGCCGGCCCATCACCTCGACGACCATGACCCGGTTGTGCGACTCGGCCGTCGTGTGCAGCCGGTCGATCGCCTCGGTCGCGATCCACACCGCCGTGTCGAAGCCGAATGTGTAGTCGGTCGCGGCGAGGTCGTTGTCGATCGTCTTCGGCACGCCAACGACCGGCAGGTCGTGCTCCTCGTACAGGCGCGCGGCGACGCCGAGCGTGTCCTCGCCGCCGATCGCGACGAGCGCTTCGAGCCGCTCCTGCTCGAAGTTGGCGAGCACCCGCTCCACGCCGCCGTCGAGTGAGTACGGGTTCGTGCGCGTGGTACCGATGATCGTGCCTCCGCGTGGCAGGATCCCGGAGATCTCGCGCGGGCCCAGCGCTTCGAAGCGGCCCTCCACGAGGCCGCGCCACCCGTCGCGCACGCCCACGACCTCGCTGCCGCGGTCGAGCGAACGCCGCGCGACGGCGCGGATGACGGCGTTGAGGCCGGGGCAGTCCCCGCCGCCGGTCAGGATCCCCACGCGCATCGTGCCAGTTTGCCAAGGTTTTGCCCTCGCGTTCCTGGGGCCTCGCTGCCGGTGCGGGGCCGGAGGGGATAGTGCACTTGGCACAGACCCGGAGAGCCCCGTGCCGGCAGCGAGGCCAGGCCGGGGCGGAGCCGGGCTCTGCCCGGCGGGAGCCGCGGCCGGCCAGGGACGCGAGCGGGGCTACTATGCCGTGCGGGCCTAGCCGAAGTGGCGGAACTGGCAGACGCGCCGGACTCAAAATCCGGTGCCCTACGGGGCGTGCGGGTTCGATTCCCGCCTTCGGCACTCCATCCGCTTCGCGCCCTCCGACGTACCGGCTTGCAAATGGCGGTCGAATGCCTCGATACTGGCGTCCACAGCGGAGGTTCGGCGTCGGCCGGCCGTCCGCCGGCAACCGGTATCGGGCACTGGAGGAGGAACGTTGAAGAAACGCGGATTGTTGGGGTTGATGGCATTGCTCGTCGCGTCCCTGGCTCTCGTGGCCGCGGGCTGCGGCGGAGACGACGACGACGAGGGTGCGGGCGGCGTCGCCGACACCGAGCAGGTCGACGGCGGTGGCGGCGTCGAAGCGCTTCCGTCGTCGTCGTGCACCGGGATCGAGTACGAGGGCGAAGGCGAGCCGGACGTCCTGATCACAACCGATCTCCCGCTCCAGGGCTCGTCGCGAGCTCAGAGCCTGCAGATCGTCAAGGCGACGCGCTTCATCCTGGGGCAGCGGAACTGGAAGGCCGGCGACGTGAACGTCGGGTACCAGGCGTGTGACGACTCGACCGCTCAGGCGGCGAAGTGGGATTCGGGCAAGTGCAGCCAGAACGCCCAGGCGTACGCCGGCAACGAGAAGGTCGTCGGTGTGATCGGCACGTTCAACTCCGGCTGCGCGAGGATCATCATCCCGGTCCTGAACCAGGCGCCGGGCGGCGCGATCGCGATGGTCTCGCCCGCGAACACGGACGTCTGCATCACCGAGGGCGGGCCCGGCTGCGAGGCGAGCGAGCCGGACAAGTACTACCCGACCGGCACGCGCAACTACGCCCGCGTCGTCCCGCACGACATCTACCAGGGCGCGGCGGTGGCCGAGTTCGCCCAGGCGCAGGGCATCAAGAGCGTCTACATCCTGAACGACAAGGAGGCCTATGGTCTCGGCGTCGCGACGAGGTTCCGCAACGCCGTACCGTCGGTCGGGATCAAGGTCGCCGGCTTCGCGGCCTGGGATCCGAAGGCCTCGAGCTACGAGGCGCTCATGCGCCAGATCAAGGAGACCGGCGCGGACGCCGTCTTCCTCGGCGGCCTCACCGACGAGAACGGCGCGCAGGTGATCAAGGACAAGGTCGCCGTGCTGGGCCCGAACGACGGAGCGGTCAAGCTGCTCGCGCCGGACGGGTTCACGCAGCAGTCGACGATCGACGAGGCCGGCGTCGAGAACTCCAAAGACATGTTCATGAGCGTGGCCGGCGTTGCGGTCGAGGACCTGGCTGGAGACGGCGAGGAGTTCATCACCGCCTTCCAGGAGGAGCTCGGCGACGAGAAGGTCGATCCGTACGCGGCCTACGGGGCCCAGGCGGCGACCGTGCTCCTCGATGCGATCGAGGTCGGCGGCGCCGACCGCGCGGCCGTGATCGAGGCGCTGTTCGCCACCAAGGTCGAGGACGGCATCCTCGGCAGCTTCGAGATCAACGAGAACGGCGATCCGTCCCAGGGCGAGGGCGGCATCGTCAACTTCGTCATCTACCGGGCCGCGGAGGAGCTCGTCCTCGAGACACAGCTCGCTCCGAAGCAGGAGACGATCGACGCGGCTCGCGGCTCCTGAGTAACCGACCGTCGTAGCCGGGGAGGGCGCCGCGCCCTCCCCGGTCCCTTCGACCCCGAGGTGTCCCGATCGCGACCCGGGCCGGCAAAGACAACCCCTCTCCGCTTGGCCGTCTGCTCGACGGGCCCCGGCCGGGCGTGCTGGCCGCGATCGGGCTCGCGCTCGTCGGCCTCGTCGTCCTCTGGCTGATCGTCAACCTCTTCAAGACGCCGTCGCTCTTCGGCAACGTCTTCTTCATCGGTCTCGCGAACGGCGCCGTCTACGGTCTCGTCGCGCTCGGCTACACGCTCGTCTACGGCATCCTCCAGCTGATCAACTTCGCCCACGGCGACGTGTTCGCGATCTCCGGGCTCGTCGCGAGCAGCTTCATCATCTCCGCGCTCGCGCTCGACACCGACGATGCCGTGCTCATCGTGATCGGCGGGATGGCCCTGACCCTGCTCGTGATCATGGCGCTGTTCGCGGGGGTCAACGCGCTGATCGAGCTCGTCGCCTACCGGCGGCTCCGGCATGCGCCACGCCTGGCGCCGCTGATCACCGCGGTCGGCATGTCGTTCATCGTCCAGAACGTCGCGCTCGGGATCTACGACGTCGAATTCCGTTCGGTGCCGGCCTTCATCCCACGGACGGACGCGTTCACGATCGGCGACATCGGCCTGGCCTGGAACAAACTCGCCGTGATCGTGATCACCGTCCCCGTGCTCGCGCTCCTGACCTGGTTCGTGACCTCGACTCGGCAGGGGAAGGCGATGCGGGCCGTTGCCCAGGACCGGGACGCCTCCGCGATGATGGGCATCAACGTGAACCGGACGATCTCGGTCACGTTCGCGCTCGCGGGCGCGCTCGCCGGTGCGGCCGGGATCCTCTACCTGCTCCAGTTCAACATGCGCTACGACACGGGCTTCGAGCTCGGCCTGATCGCGTTCACAGCGGCCGTGCTCGGCGGGATCGGGAACCTCTCGGGCGCCGTGCTGGGCGCGCTCCTGATCGGGTTCATCCAGGCCTTCAACGAGGGTCTCACGTGGTACACGCCGGGAAGCGACTGGACGCGGTCGATCGTCTTCGGGATCCTGATCGCGATCCTGGTGTTCCGGCCCGAGGGCCTGCTCGGCGAGCGGACGCCGGAAGGGGGCTGACGTGACGGAGCCCGAGAAGGCCCAGCAACCCCGGCGCGACGGTGGACTCGGGCGCGACCTGAACAGGCGCCTGCGCGGGCTCGACTGGCGCAAGTTGCTGCTGCCCGCGATCGTGATCACGCTCGGGCTCTTCTACCCGCTCTACGTGGACAGTCTTCGGGACGCGCCGGTGGTCGGCGACTACATGCCTGCCCTCGACTCGATGGTGGTGATGATCGTCTTCACGATGATGGCCGTCGGCCTGAACATCGTCGTCGGCTACGCCGGCCTCCTCGACCTCGGCTACGTCGCCTTCTACGCCGCCGGCGCGTACATGGCCGCCTGGTTCGCCTCGCAGCAGTTCGAGCAGTGGCAATTCCACCTCGGCTCCGTCGGGATCTCGAGGGAGCTGTCCGGCCTGCACCTCTCGATCTGGATGGTGCTGATCATGGCCGGCCTGTTCACGATGGTGGTCGGGATACTCATCGGCCTGCCGACGCTGCGGCTGCGCGGCGACTACCTCGCGATCGTGACGCTCGGCTTCGGCGAGATCATCCCGCAGTTCGTCCGGAACGGCGACAGCATCTTCGGCTTCGACCTCACCCACGGCACGTTCGGGATCAGCCCGATCGACTCGCCCGGCTTCGGCAAGACGCTGAACGGCGTCTGGGGGGAGCTGCCGGTCAACTACCAGCAGAGCTTCGACCGCGCCAACTGGTTCTTCTGGACGGCCCTCGCGCTACTCCTCTTCACCGTCTTCTGCTCGGTGCGGCTGCGCGACTCCCGGCTCGGCCGGGCCTGGATCGCGATCCGCGAGGACGAGACGGCCGCGGCCGCGATGGGCATCCCGCTCATGCGCACGAAGACCTGGTCGTACGCGCTCGGTGCCTTCTTCGGCGGGATCGCCGGCGCCTACTACGCGAGCTTCAAGAGCGGCGCCTTCCCGGCTGACTTCTACTTCAACATCTCGATCTTCCTGCTCTGCATGATCATCCTCGGCGGCCTCGGCAGCGTCTGGGGCGTGATCGTAGGCGGCATGTTGCTCGGCTACCTCAACGTCGAGGGCCTCGCGACGATCGGCACCGAGCTCCAGAATGCCGGGCTCAACTTCGAGCCGTCGAAGTACCAGTTCGGGATCTACGGGCTCATCATCGTGGTGATGATGCTCTTCCGACCGACCGGGCTCATCTCCGAACGGCGCCACAAGCGCGAGCTCGAGGAAGGCGTCCACGACGAGTCGCTCTACGGCATTCAGCACTGATGGCCGAGCTGCTGACGGCCCGGGAGGTGCGCAAGGAGTTCGGCGGGCTCGTCGCGGTCAACGACGTCGACTTCGTCGTCCCCGAGGGCGGCATCGTCAGCCTGATCGGGCCCAACGGCGCGGGCAAGACGACCTTCTTCAACATGCTCACCGGCGTGTACAAGCCGACGTCGGGCGTGATCCGGTTCGCGGACACCGACGTCACCGGCAAGCCCCCGCACGCGATCACCGAGCTCGGCATCGGCCGCACCTTCCAGAACATCCGCCTCTTCCAGCACATGACGGCGCTCGAAAACGTGCTCGTCGGGATGCACGCGCGGCTCTCCGGCGGCATCGTGCGCTCGGTCCTCGGCACCCCCGGGGTCCGGCGCGAGGAGCGCCAGGCGCAGGACCGGGCCCGCGAGCTCCTGCGCTTCTCGAGCCTGCGCGGCCGCGACAACGAGCTCGCGCGGAACCTCGCCTACGGCGACCAGCGGCGGCTCGAGGTCGCCCGCGCGCTCGCGACCGAGCCCAAGCTGCTCCTGCTCGACGAGCCGACGGCCGGCATGAACCCGCAGGAGACGGCCTCCTTCACCGACTTCGTCGACAAGCTGCGCGGCGAGCAGAGCCTGACGATCCTGATGATCGAGCACGACATGAAGGTGGTGATGGGCATCTCCGACCGCGTCACCGTGCTCGACTACGGCGAGAAGATCGCAGAGGGCACCCCGCAGGAGGTACAGCACGACGACCGCGTGATCGAGGCCTACCTCGGGAAGGGAGCGACGCAGTGAGCTCGCAGGCGGCCGAGAACGGCGTCATCCTCCGACTCGACGACGTCCACACCTACTACGGCGCGATCCACGCGCTCAAGGGCATCTCGATCGAGGTGCGCGAGGGCGAGATCGTGACGCTGATCGGCGCGAACGGTGCAGGCAAGTCGACGACGCTGCGCTCGATCAACGGGCTCAACCACCCGCGCCGGGGACGCATCGAGTTCGGCGGCCGCGACATCACGAACGAGGCGCCGCACGACGTCGTCAAGATGGGCATCTCTCAGTCGCCGGAGGGGCGCAAGCTCTTCCCACGGATGAGCGTGCACGAGAACCTCGAGATGGGTGCCTTCCAGCGCACCGACCGGGGGAACTTCAAAGAGGACATGGACCGGGTCTTCTCGCTCTTCCCGCGGCTCGCCGAGCGGAAGAGCCAGAAGGCCGGGACGATGTCGGGCGGCGAGCAGCAGATGTGCGCGATCGGACGGGCCCTGATGGCGCGCCCGAAGCTGCTGATGCTCGACGAGCCCTCCCTCGGCCTCGCGCCGATCTTCATCGAGAAGATCTTCGAGATCGTGAAGGAGATCAACGAGCAGGGGACGACGATCCTGCTCGTCGAGCAGAACGCCCTGATGGCGCTCGACGCGGCGAACCGCGGCTACGTGATGGAGACGGGGACGATCGCGCTCGCCGACGACGCGAAGGCCCTGCGGCAGAACGAGCAGGTGCGCAAGACGTACCTCGGCGAGTCCTAGATGATTGATCGGAAACGCCGATCAATCATCGCCGAGCGCGCTCTGCGCGCTCCTGACTCCCCGTCGGCGCGTGTTTCGCGCGCACGATCCGCCCCGGCGGGGGCAGACGCTCGGTCGCATGCGACCGAGCGTGTAGACGAGCGATCGATTTATCGATCACTCGTCTAGATGCTCACCCTGAGCGGAAAGTAGGGCGGCGACAGGAGGAAGCCGATTCGCGGGGGGCTGTCGGCGCGTCCATGAGCCATCGCGAGCGCGGCGCCGACGCCGTGGGTCGGCACGAAGCCGAGCTGGCGGGCGGCCACCGCGTCTCGGCAGCCCGCGACGAGCACGGCGCCCAGGCGGCCGAGCGCCGGCGCGCACGCCTCCCAGTCGGCGAAGGGCAGCAGCGGATGGCAGGCCCGCCCGGCTCGGTAGGCCTCGAGCGCTCGTGGGTCGGCGGCGGCCGCCTGCTCGGCCCCGGCCAGCTCCTCCGGCTCCCGGCCGAACCGGGTCGCCGCGAAGAACGAGCGGTATGGCTGCTGCGTCGGATGGCTGAAGTGCCGGTGGAACCGGTGCACGAGGATCACCGTGCCGCCCTCGACGAGCGGGAAGGTGTCGCGCCAGAGGCGCAGCGCGAGGGCGAGGCCCAGGTGGGCGGCAAGCAGGGGATTCGGACGCTCGCGCGGCAGGTACGGAGTCGTCCGCGGGATGCCGATGCAGAGCGCGTCCAGCTGGCCGTCGAGCCGGGCCGAGCGCGCCTCGATACCCCGGAGGAGTGCCTCCGCATGCGCGACCGAGGGCGGGCCCGCGAAGGCGGCGGCGGCCGTCACCTCGCAGCGCAACGATCTGAGCACGCGGGCGCGAACGCCGCCGGGAAGCGCCCCGAAGAGCCGGCGCAGCGGCGAGCCGGCGACCCGCTCGAGCGCCTCCGGGTCGTACGGGTACCCGTGCAGCGATCCCCCGAGCCGTGGATGGTTGAGTGTCAACGACGCGCCGATGACTGGGACGCGCGAGCCGAGCGCCCGCTCGAGCCCGACGGCGATCGTCCAGCCGAGCGAGGCGCTCGTCTCGAGCAGCGAGTAGGCGCCGGAGGCGCGCAGCGCCTCGGGGCCCGCGGCTCCGAGGAGCGCAGCCGGGCCCCCGTGGAGGACGGTCTCGGCGGCGGAGACCACGACCACGAGGTCGGTGTCGACGAGCGCGGGGTGCACGCGCACGGGCGTATGGCCCACCGTCCCCAGGTCGACCAGATCGGGCCGCTCCGCGTCGTGCACCTCGACCTTGCCGTGGAAGCGGCGTGCGAACTCGGGCGCGACGAGGGCCTCGAGCTCGCGTCCGCGCGCGCGGCGGGTGAGCCCGCCGGCGACGAGGATCGTCTGCCGCTCGAGCGGCATGCCGAGGCGGACGAGCTCGTCCACGGTGGCCGCGATCGCGACCTCGCGGGGGTCCCGTTGCGAGCCCGGGATCGGCAGCGCCGGCGGCTCGACCACGATCGTCGCCCGGCCGCCGGGCGTGGCCAGCGCCTCGAGGGGCTGCCCGGCGAGCGGGAAGCGCAGCGCGTCGCGCACGGCCGTGCCGACGTCGAGGATGGCGTCGCCCGGGGGCGGCGGGCGCAGCAGAACGGCATCGTCCGGCGCATCCACGACGACGACTCGGGTACCGGCGAGGAGGGGCACCCGCACCATCCGGGTAGTGAAGCAGGGCAACGCTCGAACGAGGGATGCGCACCGGATCGAACGGGCGCATACTGAGCTCGATCTTGCTCGAGGACGGCAGGCAAACGGTGAAGGGCAAGCCGCGGCGGCGACGTCCGAGCGCGCAGACGGTGCGCGTGGAGGTGCATCTGATCGCGCCCGAGGCGGCAGACGCGCAGGCGGCGAGGCCCGTGCTTGCCGAGCCGCCGACCGAGCTGGCGCTGTCGGAGTCCGAGCGCCTCAGGATCGAGCGGCGCGAGCAACGCGTGGCCGGTCTCGAGGCCACGTCGCGGGAGCGCGCGCTCGAGCTCGACGACCGCGAGGCTGCGATCGACCTCCGCGAGGCCGAGCTCGAGGCCGCCTTCGAGCTCCGCGAGGATGCGCTCGTCCGGCGCGAGATCGAGCTGGCCGAGCTGGAGCGCCGCCTGGTGCGCAAGGAGAACGAGCTGGCCGCGTACGTCGGCCACGTGCAGGACGAGCTCGCCACGCGCGGCAGCAGCGAGTGGTGGTCGACGCTCCGCCGCTGACGCTGCACTAGCGGGGCCGACTCAGCACGCGCCCGTCACGGGCGCCGCACGATAGCGTTGAGCCGTGTCGCCGAAGACGCTGACCGGGGCGGAGCTGCAGCTCGACGACGGGCCCGCGCGCGAGAGCGAGCTGTTCCTCGTCGACGGCAACAACCTCGCCTACCGCGCCTTCTTCGCGCTGCCCGAGGAGCTCGCGACGAGCGAGGGCTTCTCCACGAACGCCCTGCTCGGCTTCACCAACATGCTCTTCAAGCTCCTCTCCGACTACAGGCCGAAGGGCGTCGCGGTCGCCTGGGACACGCGCCCCGTGCACCGCGCCGAGCTGTCGGACACCTACAAGAAGGACCGCCGGCCGATGCCGGATCTCCTGCGCGAGCAGTTCCCGTACTTCCGCCCGATCGTGGAGGCGTTCGGTTATCGCAACCTCGAGTTCGAGGGCTGGGAGGCCGACGACGTGATCGCCACGCTCGCCACCCGCGCCGACGAGGCCGGGGTCAAGACGTGCGTCGTCTCGACCGACCGCGACGCCTTTCAGCTCTGCTCCGAGAACGTCTGCCTGATGATGACGCCGCGGGGTGTCGCGGACGTCCACGTCTACACGCCCGAGCGCGTCGAGGCGCGCTACGGCATCCCGCCGGAACGTGTGCCCGACTTCATCGGCCTCAAGGGCGACGCATCCGACAACATCGAGGGCGTTCCGGGGATCGGCGACAAGACGGCCGGACTGCTGATCGCGCAGTTCGGCTCGCTCGAGAACCTGCTCGACAACATCGACCAGGTCTCGGGGGCGAAGCGGAAGGAGGCGCTCGCGCTGCACGCCGACCAGGCGCGCAACTCCAAGGTGCTGGCGACGATGCGCCGGGACCTGGAGATCGACTGCGACCCGGCCGAGCTCGTCCTGGCGCCGCCCGACCGCTCTCAGCTGCGAGAGATGTTCCGTCGCTTCGAGTTCCGCAACCTGCTGAACCGCGTCGACGAGCTAGAGGCCGCTTTGCCTTCGGCAAACCGGCCTCTAGTTGGGGAGCCGGTGGAATGGGTCGAGGATGACCTGCCGACGCTTCGCGGCCGCATGGCGATCGCTGTCGAGGGCGATCGAATCGCCGTCGCGCGGGAGGACGGGCCTGTGCTGATCGCCGCACTCCCTAGTGATTTCGCAGGCGCGTTCCGCGACTGCGAAATCACTGCCCACGACTTCAAGACGCTGCCGCGCCTGACGATGGAGCCGGCCGAGGACACGATGATCGCCGCCTACCTGATCGAGCCGGCTCGGCCCGCGTATCCGATCGACGAGCTCGCGGCCGAGTACGGCGTCGAGGTCATCCCCTCACCGCCGGCCGAGGAGGAGACCGCAGCGCTCGTCCGCCGGGCCGAGGCGGCGCGGAGGCTCGCGCCGCTCATGCGCGACCGGCTGGTCGAGCGCGGGAGCGAGCATCTCTACCGGACGATCGAGCTCCCGCTCACGGCCGTCCTGGCCGCGATGGAGGACGCGGGCGTGAAGATCGACACCTACCGGATGGGGGAGATCACCGCCCGGCTCGCCGATCGCGTCGAGGAGCTCGAGGCGCGCTCGTACGAGCTCGCCGGCGAGGAGTTCATGCTCGGCTCG
>JBOHAW010000078.1:0-7215 GCA_050697975.1 Gaiellaceae bacterium | reverse complement strand
ATCGCCTGGCTCGAGTCGCTCGGCGCGCCCGTGGTGGCGCGCGAGACCGGAAACCCGCACACGACCGGCGTCCGCTTCGAGCCGCGCGGCCTCACGGCGGCGCTCGCGCGGGCGGCCGGGGAGCTGCGGCTGCAGACGCTGTTCGAGCCGCGCTCGCAGCCGCTCGTGCTCGCGACGGGCGGCTTCCAGGGAGACTCCGAGCTCGTCGCGCGCTACATCACGCCGGAGGCGTCCGCGCTCTGGCTGCGGGCGAATCCATGGAGCTCCGGCGACGGCCTGACGCTCGCGCGCACGCGCGGGGCGGCGGTGTCGGGCGGGCTCGACGAGTTCTACGGGCGCAACCTGCCGGCCCCACCCGCCCGGGTCACCGAGGACCGCTTCGTCGAGCTGGCCCAGCTGTACGGTCGCCATGCCCTGGTCGTCAACGAGCGCGGGGAACCATTCGCGTCCACCCCGGTGTCCTGGTCCGAGATCGAGCTCGTCCAGGCGACGGCACGCCAGCCGGGCGCACGAGCGTGGTACGTCGTCGATGCGCGCGCGCTGCGCGAGCGCGTGCGGGACCGCACGGTCGGCGAGATGGTGCGGGCGGCGGAGGAGGCCGGCGGGACGGTGCGACGCGGTGACGCGATCGAGTCGCTGGCGCTGCCGCCCTTGCCGGCGTCACCGAAGCTCGCCGAGCCTCCCTTCGCGGCGGTCCTCGTCGCCGCGGGCATCACGCACACGATCGGCGGGCTGCGCATCGACGAGCGCGCCCGCGTCCTGGGTGAGGACGGCGTGGCGATCGATGGGCTGTACGCCTGCGGCGCCGACGTGGGCGGGATCTCGACGGGCGGTTACGCAAGCGGGCTCGCGGCCGCGCTCGTCTTCGGGCTGATCGCGGCCGAGACGGCTCACGAACTGAGCGGTTCCTGAGGCGGCGCCAGGCTGCCGCTCAGGCCTGCAGGTAGGCGCAGGTGCGATCGTCGCCGGGCAGCGGCGACGGGCCGAGCTTGATCACCTGCTGGCGTCCGTCACCGAGCTCGAGCTCGGAGCCGACCGTGGGCGGCTCTCCCTGACGCTCCTCGAGCACGTAGCCGCTCGGCTTCCAGACGAAGATCAGGTACGTCCCGTTCGCCACCGGCGCGGATCTTAGTCAGCCTGCGCGACGTAGCGCGGAAAGGTGACCGTGAGGGTCGTGCCGCCGTCCTCGCCGGCGTCGATGTCGAGCGTTCCGTTCAGCGCCCGCGCGCGTTCGGTGATGCCCTCGTAGCTGTGCGCGCGACGCTCGCCGGGCGCGTCGTCGGCGATCACGGCCTGGAGACCCCCGTCGGACGCCTCTGCGACCCGGACCGAGATCCGGGTCGGAGGCCCGCGCCGGATGGCGCCGTGGAGCGCCTCGCGGACGATCTGGTAGAGGGCCGCCTGCGCTTTCTCGGTCAGCGGCTCGGCGGCTGCGACGTCGAGGTCGATCTGAATCTTGCGCTCGAGGCCGAGCTGCTCCGCCAGCGCGCTCACGGCCGGCGCGAAGCCCTGGTCGCGGAGGACGACGGGCTCGAGCTGGAAGGAGAGGTCGCGCAGCGAGCGGATCGTCTCGCGGTGCCGCTCGAGCGCCGAGCTGATCACCGTCGTCGCCTCTTCCAACCGGCCGGAGCCGATCGAGTGCAGGCCGGCGTCGAGCATGAGCGCGATGCCCGAGAGCGACTGCACGGCCGTGTCGTGGAGGAAGAGCGCGAGCCGGCGGCGCTCCTCCTGCTCGGCCGTGAGCAGCTGATCGGACAGCCTGGCGCGCTCCGCTTCCCGCACCTGGGCCTCGGCGAGCAGCTTCGCGTTCTCGATCGCGCGGCCTGCGAAGTCGGCCAGCACGCGGGCCCGGGCCGTGTCCCCGCGTACGAACGTGCGCGTGCGGGCGAGCCTGAGCGTCCCCACCTCGGCCTCGCGCACCCGCAGCGGCACGAGCACGGCGTTCTCGGCCGCGCCGCGCCGCCGGCTCTCGCCCGGTCCGACCATGGCGGCGTGCGCGTCGAACAGACGCTCGGCCTCGCGCCGCGTCAGCTCGAGGATCTCGTCCGGATCGAGCGTGGCGGCGATGGCCGAGATCGATTCGACGAGGGCCTCGAAGAAGCTCGCCTGGCTCGCGAGCGCCTCCTCGATGCGCTCGTGCCGGCGCCGCTCGGTCGCGATCAGGTGCAGCGCGAGCGTGCCTGCGGCCAGGGCCGAGAGGACGAGGCCCAGGCCGAGGATCCCCCGCCGGTCGAGCGCGAATCCGATCGCCGAAAACCAGACGCCCCCGACGAGACACGCCAGGAGCGCGGCGCTAATCGATGATGGCTTCGCGAAGCGCAATCGCGACCGCGTGCGTGCGGGTGTCCGCCTCGAGCTTGGCGAGGATATGGCGCACGTGGCTCTTCACCGTCTCCTGGCTGATGAAGAGGCGGGCGGCGACGTCCGCGTTCGACATCCCGTCGGCGAGCAGCTGGAGGATCTCGCGCTCCCGCCCGGTGAGCATGTCGTCCTTGTCCTTGCCGGTCAGGAAGGCCGGCATCAGCGCCGGATCGACGTAGCCCTCGCCGCCCGCCACCTTCTCGATCGCGCGCAGGAGCGTCGCGTGCGGCGCCTCCTTGAGGATGTACCCCTTCGCGCCCGACTCGAGCCCGCGGCCGAGCAAGCTTCGCTCGCTGTAGGCGGTGAAGATGAGCACGGCCGCGTCGGGCACCTTTTCGGTCAGCAGCTTCGTCGCCTGGAGCCCGTCCATGCCCGGCATTCGGACGTCCATGATCACGACGTCGGGGCGGCGCCGCTCGGCCAGCGTCACGGCACTCGCGCCGTCGGACGCCTCGCCGATCACACGGATGTGCGGCGCCCGGGAGAGCGAGAGGCGTAGGCCCTCGCGGACGACCTCGTGGTCGTCGACGATGAGGCACGTGATCTCGCCGGCAGTGGCGGGAGCTTCCATAAGCGCCCGCGGATTGTACGCTGGAAATCAGATGGCGAGCGCGAGCTGCTCGGGCTCGGGCGGCGGTGCGAGCCGCGTGCGGCGCCGGTCGGCGACGCCGAAGCGGCGCCGGAGCTCCGCCACCTGTTCGCGCACCGGCTCCGTCTCGGCGGCGGGAAGGTACGCCCGCCCTGCGTAAAGCCGCTCGTACCGCTCGAGCTCCTCGGGCCAGTCGCGGGCGAGCTGCTCGAGGAAGTGCTCGCGCGTGCCCGGCTTGAGGTAGAGGAGATTGGCCCAGATGCTCGTCGCACCCGCCTCCCGCGCCGCCTTCACCACCGCCACCAGCTGCTCGGGCCGGTCGGAGAGGCCGGGGAGGATCGGCGCCATGCCCACGCCGGCCTTGATCCCCGCGTCCACGAGCGCCTTGAGCGCCCGCAGGCGCTGGCGCGGCGGCGCCGTTCCCGGCTCCGTCGCCCGCCAGACGTGCGGATCGAGGGTCGGAACCGAGAAGCAGACCGAGACGTCCGCGCGCGCGGCCGCCACGGCCAGCACGTCCAGATCGCGCACGATCATCGGGCCGCGGGTGATGACGCTGAACGGATTGCGCGCAGCGGCGAGCGCCTCCAGGCACCCGCGTGTGAGGCGGTAGCGGCCCTCGGCGGGCTGGTACGGGTCGGTTGCAGCCCCGATCGCCACGCCCTCGCGGCGCCAGGACGGACGCGCGAGCTCGCGGGCGAGCACCTCGGCCACGTTGACCTTCACGCGGATCGCGCGTCCGTAGCGATCGCCGGAGGGCCGGTCGGCGCGCCGCTCGAAGGCGCGCACGTAGCAGAACGTGCAACGGTGCGCGCAGCCCATGTAGGGATTGAGCGACCACGCGAACGGCATGCCCTGGACGCGGTTCAGCGCCGTCTTGCAGGGCTCCTCGCGGTACTCGACCGCCATTCGTGCACTGTAGAACATATGTTCGACCGGGGCAAGCCAGGCGTCTCGACCCGCTTGAATACGCCGGTGGTCGAGCTCGCGCCCGGCATTCGCCGCGTCACCTTCCCGCTGCCGACCCGACCCGGCCACGTCCACGCCTACTTGCTCCGCGATGCCGACGGCTGGACGCTCGTGGACACCGGGCTGGCGCTCCCGGACGTCGAGGAGCGGCTGCGGGCGATCGTCGCCGCGCTGCGCGAGCCAGTCGTCCGCATCGCGATCACGCACTTCCACCCCGACCACGTCGGTGGGGCAGAGGTGGCCGCTGCGGTCACCGGCGCCCCGGTCTGGCAGGGAGTGCGCGACTACGAGCAGTGCGCGCACGTCTGGGGGAACCCGGAGTGGCCGACCCGGATCGCGCGCTGGTTCCGGGAGCACGGCGTGCCGCGGCGCGTCGCCGACGAGCTGATCGAGCAGGGCGCCCTGTACGCGCCGTTCATCCGCTACGCGCCCGATCCCCGCCCGCTCCGCGCGGGCGCCCGCATCGGCGCGTGGGAGGTGCTCGAGCTGCCCGGCCACGCGGACGGCCACCTCTGCCTGCTGCGCGACGGCGAGCTCGTGAGCGGCGACCACCTGCTGGCGACGATCTCGCCGGCCGTCGGCCTCTACCCGGACAGCCGTCCCGACCCGCTCGGCGACTATCTCGACTCGCTGCGGCGCACGATCGAGCTCGCCCCGCGCGTCGCGTACCCCGGTCACGGCGAGCCGATCGCCGACCCGGCGGGGCGCGCGCTCGGCCTGATCGAGCACCACCGGCTCCGGCTGGAGGCGACGGCACGGGCCCTCGACGGGCCGCCGCGGACCGGCTACGAGGTGTCGCTCGCCCTGTTCGGGCCGGAGCTCGGCCCGAGCGCTCGCCGGTTCGCGGTTGCGGAGACGCTCTCCCATCTCGAACGCCTCGTGTTCGAGGGACGGGCCCGGCGGGAAGGCTCCGGCGGAGCCGTTACCTATACTTCGCCCTGATCTTGGACGACGACGTTCCCAGTACTCAGGCCCCGGAGAGCGGGGCGTGAGCGATTTCCTTCGCGTCATCGTGGTGCTCCTCCTCGTGCTGGGGAACGCCTTCTTCGTCGCGGCCGAGTACGCACTCGTGACCGCGCGGCGGAGTCGCCTGAACGAGCTCGCGGACCGAGGGAGCCTGCGGGCGAAGATCGCGATCCGGATCATGGACAGCCCGGTGCGCTTCATCGGCACCGTCCAGCTCGGCATCACCGCCTTTTCGATCGCGCTCGGCGCGATCGGCGAGCCCCTCGTCGAGCACTTCCTCCACCCGGTGCTGGCGACGACCCTGGCCTTCATCGTCGCCTTCGCGATCGTCACCTACCTGCACGTCACGCTGGGCGAGCTCGTGCCGAAGGCGATCGCGCTGACGAAGAACGAGTCGACCGCGCTCTGGGTCGCGCTCCCGGTGGAGGCCTTCTACGTCGCCACCTATCCGCTCGTGTGGTTCCTGCAGGCCTCGTCGAACGCCTTCACCCGCCTGTTCGGGATCCAGCCGGCCCCGGCCGGAATCGTCGCGCACACCCAGGAGGACATCCGGATGATCGTCGCCGCGGCCGAGGACGTGGGGGAGATCGAGCAGGCCGAGGAGGAGATGCTCTACAAGGTGTTCGACTTCGCCGACAAGGAGGCGCACGAGGTGATGGTGCCGCGGCCCGAGGTCGTGGCGATCTCGGTCGAATTACCCGCCGAGGACTGCCTGGCGGCGGTGATCGACTCGCCCTTCACGCGCTACCCCGCCTACCGCGGCTCGCTCGACCAGATCGTCGGCGTCCTGCACGTGCGCGATCTCTTCTCCGCGCTCAACGACCGCGGCATCGCCCAGGTTCAGGTGGAGCAGCTGCTGCGATCGGCGTACATCGTTCCCGAGACGAAGGACCTGGGCGCCCTGCTGGCGGAGTTCCGGCGCGACAAGCAGCACATGGCGATCGTCGTCGACGAGTACGGGGCAATGCAGGGCATCGTCACGCTCGAGGATCTGCTCGAGGAGATCGTGGGCGAGATCGAGGACGAGTTCGACCTACCCGACGAGTCGGTCGAGCGCATCGACGAGTCCACGATTCGCATCGACGGCACCTTCCCGATCGACGACTTCAACGAGCGGTTCCAGACCGAGCTGCCCCAGGAGGACTTTCACACCATGGCCGGCTTCGTCTTCGGGCAGCTGGGGCGGGCGCCCCAGGAGGGAGACGAGGTCGGGCACGAGCGGATGCGGCTTCGCGTCGTCCAGGTCGAGGGCTCGCGCATCGAGCGGCTCGAGATCGAATGGCGCGACGACGTCGACGAGCCCGGCGACGCGCCGCGCGCGGCCGAGGCCTAGGTCTTCGCCCGCGGGCTTGAAGCCCTCTTCCGCGCGGCGTATGGTTGCTCGCTCAAGCTAATCGACGTCGAAGGAGGCATCTCTTGAGGAAGCTCAGGACCGGGTTCGGCCATGGGGGAAAGCCGAGCTTCCTGTACGTACTGCTCGCGGCGCTCGTCCTCGCGCTCGCGATCGCGGCGGCCGGCTGCGGCGGGGACGACGACGAGGCGGCCGGCGACACGGCGGCGGCCGATACGAGCGAGGACGGCGCGCCGGAAGGCAAGATCGCCGTTCTCCTTCCCGACAGCCAGTCGTCCGACCGCTGGGAGGCCGACGACCGCCGCTTCTTCGAGGCCGCCTTCCAGGACGCCGGCGTCGAGTCCATCATCTCCAACGCCGAGGGCGACGCCGCCCAGCAGCAGACCCAGGCCGAGCAGGCGATCACGAACGGCGCGAAGGTGATCCTGCTCGTCAACCTCGACTCCGGCTCGGGCGCCGCGATCATCGAGAACGCGAAGGCCCAGGACGTCCAGGTGATCGACTACGACCGCCTCACGATCGAGGGCGACGGCGCCAGCTACTACGTGAGCTTCGACAACGAGGCGGTCGGTCGCCTGCAGGGCGAGGGCCTCGTGAAGTGCATCGACGAGAAGGGCGTCGACAACGCGCAGATCGCGGTGCTGAACGGCTCCCCGACCGACAACAACGCGACGCTGTTCAAGAACGGCTACGACGGCGTCATTAACCCGAAGTTCGAGTCGGGCGACTGGACCGAGGTCGCCGACCAGTCCGTGCCGGACTGGGACAACCAGCAGGCGCTGACCATCTTCGAGCAGATGCTCGAGAAGGCCGGCGGCAAGATCGACGGCGTGCTCGCGGCCAACGACGGCCTCGGCGGCGCCGCCATCTCGGCGCTCAAGTCGCGCAACCTCAACGGCATCCCGGTCACCGGCCAGGACGCAACCGTCGAGGGCATCCAGAACATCCTCGCCGGCGATCAGTGCATGACCGTCTACAAGGC
>JBOHAW010000077.1:0-2911 GCA_050697975.1 Gaiellaceae bacterium | reverse complement strand
CCTCCCAGATGCCCTCGTCCTCCTGATCCCAGTTGTCGCAGACCCAGTCCACGATCCGCGACAGCTCGACCCACGCCTCGTGGTAGATCGGCGTGCCGTACTTGTTGTAGAGGTAGACGGAGTCGATCAGCTCGCCGTAGATGTCGAGCTGGAGCTGGTCCGCGGCGCCGTTGCCGACCCGAACCGGGGCCGAGCACTTGTAGCCCTCGAAATGGTCGAGCTCGAACTCCGCCAGGTCGGAGTTGCCGTCGATGCCGTACATGATCTGGAGCGGTCCCTGCCCGTGACCCTCCCGCTCCCGGAAGCGGTCGGTCAGCCAGTCCATGAACGACGCCGCCTCCTCGGTGAACCCGAGCCTGAGCAGCCCATACAGGGAGAAGGCCGCGTCGCGGATCCACGTGTAGCGGTAGTCCCAGTTGCGACCGCCGCCGAGCTGCTCGGGCAGGCTCGTCGTCGGCGCCGCGACGATCGCGCCGGTGGGCTTGTACGTGAGCAGCTTCAGAGTGAGCGCCGAGCGGTGCAGCATCTCGCGCCAGCGGCCCTGATAGCGCGACTGGCTCACCCACCGCCGCCAGAACTCGACGGTCTCCTCGAAGACCACGCGTGTCTCCTCCTCGGAACGGGCGGACGGCGGCTCTCCCGGCGTCGTCTCCTCCAGCACGAAGGTCATGCTCTCCCCGGGCACGAGCTTGAACTCGCCCGTGACCGCGCCCGCAGACTCGTGCAGGGGCACCTTCGAGCTCAGTGTCAGCGTCAGGTCGGGCGACTCGAACACGGCGCCCTCGGCATGGAGGGTCGTCTCGTGCGAGGCCCGGCCGTAGTCGAATCGCGGATCGACGACGATCCGAAAGCGCATATCGCCGCGCACGCACACGACCCGCCGGATCAGCTGGTGGCGGTGCGCGGCCCCCGCCCGTCTGACGGGCATGAAGTCCTCCACCTCGCCGACGCCGGTCGGAGTCAGGAAGCGCGTGATGAGGACGTTGGTGTCGGGGAAGTAGAGCTGCTTGACGGTGCCGATCCCGAGCGTGGGAGCGATGCGGTAGTGGCCGCCCTTCGTCTTGTCGAGGATCGCGGCGAAGACGCTCGGAGCGTCGAACCGGCGCGGGCAGTACCAGTCGATCGTCCCGTCGGTCCCGACCAGCGCGATTGTGTGCAGGTCGCCGATGACGCCGTGCTCGGCGATCGGCAGGTACTCGTTGGCGGCCGAGAACGAGAGATCGACCGCGCGGGAGAAGTAGCGCTCGTCGATGGGCATCATGGATTGCAAGGCTAACCGGCAGGCCGCGGCTGCGCCCGGCGGGACTGATCAGCCGCTCGCCGCCAGGTAGCTCTTGCCGGCGCTGACGACGACCTGGCGCTTCTTGACGAAGTCGTTCACGAGCACCGAGCCGGACGTCACACGGGTGAGCGTCCCGTCACAGCGATCCTCGACCAGCCAGGTCGTCCCGCGCACGGTCGCCGCGCTGTGGCGTCCCCGCGTGCGAAAGCTGCCCGTGCCGCTGCCCCAGAGGCGGCGCACCGGCTTCGGCTTCTCCGCCTCCGAGCCGGCCGGACGCCGTTTGGCGCCCTTCTTCTTCTTGCCCTTCGCCTTGGCCGGCCTGGGGCAGGCGGAGAAGTCGGCGCCCACGAGCCGTGCCTCGGTGACGACCCTGGCCGCCGCAGGCTGCAGAATCTGGAACGCGCCGGCGTAGAAGACGGCCGCCCGCGTCGTCCCCGAGGCATCGACGGCGGCCGTGAGCCTGACGATGCCCTCCGTCGCATCCACGATCGACCCGACTGGAATCTGGCGCACCGTCGAGAGGTCGACAAACCGGTCGGTCCCGGGCAGCTTGATCAGGACCGTGCCGCTCGCCTCCTCGACGTTCACGGACGCGCCGACGACCGGGGGCGGGGCGTCGTCGGCCACCGTGATGCTCGCCGTCGCCCTGTTGTCCGCGGGAACTGGATCGACCTCGCGGCCGGAGACGCTGGCCGCGCTCGAACCCTGGCCGCGGTGGGCGACGCGCGCGACGAGCACGACGTGCGCCTGCTCCGCCGGCATGAGGGTTCCGATGGCGCAGACCGCGGCCGTAGTGCCCTGACAGCTACCGCGATCGGCGAAGAGCGACTCGTAGGTCGAGCTCGGCGGGGGCTCGTGCCTCACGGTCACGTCACGCGCGACGCCGGGGCCGTTGTTCGTGATCGTGATCGTGAATCGGACCGGTGTCCCGAGCGCGGCCGCCGAGGCCGGATCCTGCTTCAGCTCGATCGTGAGGTCGGCCGGCAACTCGGGCTCAGGCGAGGCCGATGCCGGTGGGAGCGGGAATTGTGGCGGAGACGGCGGCGGTTCCCAGGTCGCACCCGCGCTCGCGACGTGCGACCGTCCGACGTAGTCCACGAACGAGGCCTCGATCGCGTCCGTGCCTGCGCCCCCGTCACCCGTGTATGTGAACGTCGCGCGCCCGGAGTCATCCGTGGTGCCGCCGCCGGCTTTCCCCGCGTTCGGGCCGGCCGTGACGGCGAATGCGACCTCGAAGCCCGTTAGGCTCCCCGACGCATTACTCACCGAGGCGGTGACGGTATGGCTCGTGCCGACCGGATTCGTCGCGCTCCCCGGGCTGAGCTCGATCCTGGCGGTGGCGACCGCGCCCGAACCCGTGCCTGCGCCACATGCGAGCGTGGCGAAGACGAGACCCGCCGCCAGCAGTCCTCGCCCTCGTGTCAACGATCCTCAGCGTCCGGCAAGCGCCAGGTAGCTCTTTCCAGCCCTGACGACGACCTGGCGCTTCTTGACGAAGTCGTTCACGGTCACCGAGCCCTGCGTCACCCGGGTGAGGGTGCCGTTGCACTGGTCCTGGGTGAGCCAGATCGTGCCGCGCACGGTCGCCGACGAGTAGCGGCCCTTGGTGCGGAACTTGCCCTTGCCCGA
>JBOHAW010000076.1:0-15322 GCA_050697975.1 Gaiellaceae bacterium | reverse complement strand
CGCCCCTGACAAGGTGCGCGTCGTCTGTGAGTTCATGGGCGGCGGCTTCGGCTCCAAGAACGGCGCCAACGACCACACGTATGTCGCGGCGGAGCTGGCCCGGCGCACAGGGCGGCCCGTGCGCTGCGCATTGACGCGTCGCGAGGAGAACCTCGCCGCCGGCAACCGGAACTCCACGATCCAGCGGCTGACCGCGGCTGCGCGCTCCGACGGCACGCTCGTCGCTCTGGTCGGCGAGTACGTGAATGCGACCGGCTGGTCAGGCTGGGCGTCCTCGACCGACGGCCCGATGCGGATGCTCTACGAGTGCGAGAACGTCCGGACCGTGCTCTATCCGGCCAAGATCAACACGCCCCCGATGAAGGCGTTCCGAGCGCCGGGCTTCGTGGAGGGCACCTTCGGTCTCGAGTGCCTGATCGACGAGCTGGCGGCGAAGCTGGACCTCGACCCGCTCGAGATCCGGCGCCTCAACTACGCGCACTCGATCGACGAGCGGTCGTACTCGTCGAAGAACCTCATGGAGTGCTACCGGCGCGCCGAGCCGCACTGGCAGCGGCGCGACGAGGTGCGCTCGAGGAGCGAGGGGCCGTGGAAGCGCGGTGTCGGCCTTGCGAGCCAGATCTGGTACGGCGGCGGCGGACCGCCCTCCTACGCCTGGGTCCGGATCGGCGCCGAGGGCCGGGCGGTCGTCGTGACGGCGATGCAGGACATCGGCACCGGCACGGCGACTGCGATGGCCCAGATCGCGGCGGAGGAGCTCGGCCTGCCGCTCGACCGGGTCGAGGTCGCGCTCGGCGACTCCGCGCGGGGCCCGTTCGCGTCGATCTCCGCCGGCTCGTCGACGACGCCGTCGATGGGACCGGCCGTGCGCTCGGCCGCGGCCAACGCGGCGAGACAGCTGCTCGAGATCGCCGCCCAGCGCTTCCAGCTCGAGCAGCGCGTGCTCTCGCTTCGCGACGGCCGCATCGTGTCGGCGACCGGGGGGTCGTGGCCGCTCGAGGAGCTGACCGGACTGCTCGAGGACGCGCAGATCCTGGGCAAGGGCGCGCGCGGGCCGAACCCGGCGGGCCTGCGTGTCCTCACCTTCGGCGTGCAGGTGGCCGAGGTGGCCGTCGACGTCGAGACCGGGGAAGTTCGCGTCGAGCTTATCGGGGCGGTGCACGACGTCGGCCGCATCATCAATCCCCTGGGCGCGTCGAGCCAGATGGAAGGCGGCATCATCCAGGGCATCGGCCACACCCTCTCCGAGGAGCGCCTCCTCGACCCCCAAAGCGGCGCCGTCCTCACGCAGACCCTCGACGCCTACCGGCTGCCGACGATCGCCGACGTGCCCGAGATCGTGTCCGAGTTCGTCGACCAGCCCGACGTGCACCTGACGAACCTCGGCGCGAAAGGTCTGGGCGAGCCGCCGATCATCCCCACGTCGGCGGCGATTGCGAACGCGATCCGCGACGCCACCGGCGCCGACGTCCGCTCGCTGCCGATCACCCGGGAGGAGATGCTGCGGGCGCTACGGGAGGCGCGCGAGCGGGAGCAGGTTGGAGCTCCTTCGGCCTAGCTCAGCCGAGGACGCCGTCTCGGCGCTTGGCAACGGCTCCCGCGTCCTCGCCGGCGGGACCGATCTCGTGCCGCTGCTGCGCGACCGTCTCGTCGTCGCCGACCGGCTCGTGCATGTCGCCGACGCCGTCCCGCGCGGGATCGACGGCACCCGGATCGGCGCCGGCACGACGCTCGCCGACCTCGAGGCCGACGCCTCGATCCCCGACGCGCTCCGCGAGTCCTGCCGGCTCGCCGCCTCGCCACAGCTGCGCTCGATGGGGACGATCGGCGGCAATCTGCTGCAAGCGACGCGCTGCTGGTACTGGCGACTCGAGTTCCCGTGCTACCTGCACGGTGGCGACGTCTGTCACGCGCGCGAGGGTCAGCACCGCGAGCACGCCATCTTCGGCAACGAGCGCTGCGCGTCGGCACATCCGTCCGACCCGGCGGCGGCGCTGCTGGCGCTCGGCGCCTCGGTCCGCACCGACCGGCGCGAGTTTCCGGTCGCGGATCTCTACCGGCTCCCCAGCGACGCCGAGCGCAACGTGACCGCCCTCGAGCCTGACGAGCTGATCCTCGAGCTGGACGTGCCGGCGCCCGAGGCAAGCGTCTACCTGAAGGCGATGGACCGGCGGAGGTGGGCCTTCGCGCTCGTCGGCGTCGCTGCCGCTCGGTTCGGAGACGACGTGCGGATCGCGCTCGCCGGCGTCGCGCCGATCCCGTGGCTGCTCGCGTCCGAGGCCGCGCTCGACGGAGCGACGCCGCTGCCCGGCACGGCCTACAAGCTCGAGATCGCGCGCGCGCTCGTGCGGCGCGCGCTCGCTGCTGTTTAGGCAACACCCGAATCGGGCGATACTAGGCTCCATGCTGCGCGGACGTCTCGCCGCCCTCCTCCTCCTCTCCGTCGCCGCGGGCGCCGCCGCCGCAGTCGCAGGCAGCGCGCGCGTGGAGAGCGCGACCGCCGCCCTCGGCTCGTTCCGACTCTCCCAGTCGCCGGCGATCGTGCGCGACTGCCCGGTTCCGGCCGAGTTCCGACCGGCCTTCGAGACGGCGGCCGCCGACAGCGGCCTTCCGCTTCCCCTGCTTGTCGCCGTCGGCGAGGCCGAGTCGACGATGCGGCCGGACGCGGTCTCGAGCGCCGGCGCTCTCGGCCTGCTCCAGGTGCTGCCCTCGACGGCGGCCGAGCTCCGGCTCGACCCCCGGCACCCGAGCACGAACGTCCTCGCCGGCGCGCGCTACCTGCGGCGGCAGCTCGACCGCTTTCACTCGACGGACCTCGCGCTCGCGGCGTACCACGCCGGGCCCACCGCGGTGGCGAGAGCCGGCGGGGCGCCCACGGGCGGCACCCTCACGTACGTCGCCAACGTAACTCAGCGCTGGCGCGCGCTCCACGGCTGCCGCTAGCGTTCCGCGCGGACATGCGGACGTGCCTGGCGCTGCTCTTCCTCGTGCTCGGCCTCGCCGGGTGCGGCGGTGACGACGGCGACGCGGACACGTCTGCTGCCGCGCCCGCGACGGCGGCCACCGAGACGGCGGCCGGTGTGGACGCGACAGCGGACTCCGGCTGCCGCGCCGTCGAGCAGCCGGCCGGAACGCCCGAGGGCACCGAAAAGGCGCCCGCGGCGATCCTGAACGCCGCCAAGACGTACCGCGTGACCGTCAAGACGAGCTGCGGCGACTTCACGATCACGCTCGACCTGGAAGCGGCGCCGAAGACGACGGCGTCGTTCGTCGCGCTGGCGGAGGCCGACTTCTACGACGGCACCTTCTTCCACCGGATCGTGCCCGGGTTCGTGATCCAGGGCGGCGACCCGACCGGCACGGGCAGCGGCGGGCCGGGCTACTCGACCGTGGACACACCCGCGCCGGACACCGCGTATACGAAGGGCGTCGTCGCCATGGCCAAGACGGCCGCCGAGGCGCCGGGCACGTCCGGGAGCCAGTTCTTCATCGTCACGGCGGAGGACGCGGGGCTGCCGCCGGACTACGCCGTGATCGGCAAGGTCAGTGGCGGCGAGGACGTGGTCGCCCGCATCGCCGTGCTCGGAGACCCTGGCTCGGAGCTTCCCACGCAACCGGTCGTGATCGACGACATGCTCGTCCAGGCCTCGTAGCTCCGGTGACCACATGATCTCGGCGGTCGTGCTGGCGGCCGGGGCGTCGACCCGCTTCGGGTCGCCGAAGCAGCGGCTGCTGCTCGGGCCGGTGCTCGAGCGCGTGCAGGCGAGCTCGGCCGGGCACGTGCTCGTCGTACTGGGCGCGCACGCGGTCGACGCGCCGGTCCCGGCCGTCCGCTGCCCGGACTGGGAGCTCGGTCCGGGCGCATCGCTGCGCTGCGGCCTCGCGGCGCTTCCGCCTGAGGTGGAGGCGGCCGTCGTCGTGCTCGCCGACGGCCCCGACCTCGCACCGGCGGCGATCGATCGGCTGGTCGAGGCCTGGCGTGCCGAGGGCGGCGACGCGCTGGCGGCGAGCTACGGGGGGCAGCGCGGCCATCCCGTGCTGCTCGCGCGCGCGGCCTGGTCGTCCATTCCGGACGAGGGCGCCCGCGCGCTCGAGGTGCGACTCGTTGCCTGCGACGACCTCGGCCCTCCAGGAGACGTCGATTTTGCCGATGAGCTTCCTAGCAGGTTGACGCCGCCGCACGCCGAACCCTGATCTCCCGCCGATGATTGAGCTCGCCCGCCCGCTCGAACTGAACAGCGCCTCGCCGCTCGAGGCCGCACGGCTGCGCCGGAAGCTGACGATCGACGAGGCGGCGCGCCGGGCAGGCCTGACTCCCGACGAGGTGCAATGGCTCGAAGAGGGTCGCGTGTACCGGTTCCCCTCGACGGACGAGGCGCTGGCAGCCGCGCTCCTGCTCGTCTCGGCGCTCGGTATCGACCACCGCGAGGCGCGCCGGCTCTCGGGCCGGTCGTCCGGCCTGAACCCATTCCGGCCGAGCTCGCGCCGCCGACTGCTCGTGCTCGCCGCCATCGCCGCGTCGCTGGCCGCGCTGGCCGCCTTCGTCGTCCTCCCCGGCCGGAGCGAGAGCGCCCAGGCGAGCGCGCCGCTCGCAGCGAACATCCAGCAGCCGACACCCTGGAAGATCTCCGTCGACGTCTTGAACGGCAGCGGCGACATCAACCACACCCGCCAGGTCGCCAGTCGCATCGGCGCGCTCGCGTACACGATCAAGCACGTCGGCCGCGCCGACCGCTTCGACTACACGCAGACGGCCGTCTTCTACGAGCGCGGGGGCGAGGCGAACGCCGTCCGGCTCGCGCGCAAGCTGGGCGTCGTCGCGAAGCCGCTTCCGGGCGGAAAGAACCCGCGGCGCCTCGTGGTCGTCGTCGGGCCCGCCAAGGGCCCCGGCCAGTAGCTCAGAGGGCGATGCGCATCGCCGCGAGCCGGGCCTTGAGCTCCGGTGGCATCGGCTCGTCGTCGACGGCCTGGCGCACGAATCGGCGCAGCTTCGCCTCGAAGCGGTAGCGGCGGGCGCAGTACGAGCAGCCGTCGAGGTGCTGCTCGGCCTCGATGCGCTCGGCGTCCGACAGGTCGCGGTCGAGGTAGGGCTGGAGAAGCTGCTCGCACCCGTCGCAGTCGCACATCAGCCCACCGCCTCCTCGGCCAGTCGCGTCTTGAGGATTCGCCGACCTCGATGCAATCGTGACATTACTGTACCGATCGGGATGTCCAGGATCTGCGCGGCGTCCTGGTAGGTGAAGTCGCCGATGTCGACGAGCACGATCACGTCGCGGAAATCGTGCGGGACGGCGGCCAGTGCCTCGACGATGCTGTCCTGCGAGAGGCGCTCGTCGACGCGCTCCTCGTCCATGATCGGGCCGCCTCTCTCCTCGAGCTTGTCGACGAGAAAGTAGTCGTTGGCCTCGAGCGGCACGGTATCGGGCGCGCGCTGGAGGCGGCGACCCCGGTCGATGTTGAGGTTCGTGAGGATCCGCAGGAGCCAGGCGCGCAGGTTCGTGCCCGGCTGAAACGAGCGCCAGCTCCGGAACGCGCGCGCGTAGGCCTCCTGCATCAGGTCCTCGGCCTCTTCCTTCGAGCCGACGAGATGCCGTGCCACCCGGTAGACCTGATCGGAGAGTGCAAGCGCGTCCTCCTCGAAGCGCACGCGGTCGCGCGCTTCTGTCGCCAGGCGTCGCGCTTCCTCGGCCTCCGAGCTCGTCTCGCTCACTCGCGCGACCCTAGCAGGCGACTCTTACGAGTTCGCAAACGTGGCGATGAGCAGCGGTATTCCCGTTAAGCTTTCCGTCCTGGGGGGTACATCGACCCGACACAACCGGGAGGCTTTTCGTGGAGGGCTACGAGGTCGTAACGAGCGACGACGCGCGACTCGGGCACGTTGCCGGCACCGTCGGAGACAACCTGATCGTCGAGCACGGCACGCTGCGCAAGTCGAGGCACGCACTGCCGAACGCGTTCGTGCACGTGGACGACGAGGAGCGCGTCGTGAGGACGACGCTGTCCAAGCAGCTGATCGAGCAGTCGCCGAAGCTCGGAGACGGGGACGTGGACGAGGAAGAGATCGCCGCGTACTACGGCCTCACGGAGGGCGGCGGCCGCGACGACCTCGAGTCGGCCGACCAGCAGGCGCAGCAGGCGGGCCTCCTGCCGCACGATCAGGGGCGCGCCCAGATCCGCCAGCGCGTCCGCGAGGGCGGAACCTACGGGCCGCCGGGGCGCCAGGTCATCCCGCCAAACGCCCACGAGGTGGGCGGCAAGGAGTACAGGGAGGACTAGTAACGCCCCTTCAGCGGGCCCTAGCCGGTCCCGGCGACGGCCTGCTCGCGAAATCCCGCCCTGGCCATCGCGGCGAGGATCCCCTCGCGGCTCGTGCGCTCGTCGTCCCACGAGAGCGTCACCTCGCCGATGAGGTTCGCGTTTGCGGACTCGAGCCCGTCGACGCCGCGGAGCGCGCCCGCCAGCCGTCCGACGCACCGCTCGCACCGGATGCCGCTCACGTGGATCGTCTCCGACCTCGTCGCCACCGCGACCTAGCCTAGCGACCGCTCGACGAGGTCGGCGCAGACGGCGCCGAGCCCCCGCTCGCGCCCGACCTCGAGTTGCCGGTCGGCCTCGCAGCCGGCCGGGTCGAGCGCAGCGATCAGGTCGCCGGTCCCGAGCTCCTCGGCGGCCCGGGCGATCAGCTCGAGCAGCTCCCACGCCAGCTCGGAGGCAGGCAGCCTGCGCGTGCCGCTCGGGTCGATCAGCTCCGCGGAGGGCCCGAATCGCGCCGCCGCCCAGCGGTTCTGCTGATAGAGGCCGCGATCGCCCGCATCGGGCTGGCGCCGGGGCCTGTCGAGAACGGCGACGCAGAGGGCCTGGAGCAGGGCGACGAAGGCACAGCTCACGGCCAGGCTCGTCGGCTGGTCGGCGATCCGGAACTCGAGCGTGCCGAAACGCGGATGGGGACGGACGTCCCACCAGAGCGCGGTGTAGTCGGCCGGCAGGCGGAGTGCCGAGAGCCGCTCGACGTAGCGCTCCCAGTCCGCGTACCGGGCGAACGGCGGCGGTCCCCCACTGCGCGGCAGCTCGGCGAGGACGATCGCCCGGTTGGAGGCGAAGCCGGTGTCCGCGCCGGCCAGGTACGGCGAGTTGGCCGAGAGCGCGAGCACGACCGGCAGCCAGGGCATGGCGCCCTCGAGCGCGTGCAGGCACTCGTCTCCACCCGGCATGCCGACGTGGACGTGAAGGCCGTTGACCCCCTGCCGGCGTGCGGTCAGCCCTGCGTACTCCACCATCTCCCGGTAGCGCGGCTCGTCGACGATCTCCTGCTCCTCGGGACGGCTCTGCGGGTGCGTGCCGGCCGCGATCAGGCCGAGGCCGACCCGGTCGGCGACCTCCGCCGCCGCACGGCGAAGGAGGCCGAGACTCTCGAGCGCCTCGTGGGCGGTGGCGCAGACGTCGGTGTTCAGCTCCACGACCGACGCGAACAGCTCGGTCTTCAGCCGGCCGGGCAGCTCGCGCCCGTCGGCTGCGTCGAGGAGCGCGCCGATGCGCGGCACCTGCTCGAGCGTCCGGGCGTCGACGAGCATGATCTCCTCCTCGACGCCGAGCGACCACGACGGGCTCTTGCCGAATCGGCTTTCGATCACGGTCTGGCGCGCACGCCGTGGACGGGCCGCCCAGCCGCTTCCCAGGCGTAGTACGACGCGCTCGGCCCGAACCGGCTCGCGTACGCGACCACGCGCGGATTGCGGCCGATGTCCTTGGCGCGCTGGGCGTGGAAGAGCAGGTTCGGGTCGTCCCGCTCCTCCCAGACGAGGATCAGATGCGCCGCGGTCATGAAGTCGGCGACGAACTCGCAGCCGGCGGCGGGGCACGGGAACGGATCGGTGCGCACGCAGTACCAGCCTTCGTAGTCGCCGCCCTCGTCCTCCTCCCAGAGCTCCTCCTCGCCGAGCGCGAGCTGCTCGTCCTCGAGCGTGATGCGGCCCACGTCCTCCCGCTCCATCGGCGGAGCGTAATGCTCGGATGCGCACGGGAGGGACGAAGGTTCCGCCGGAGGCTCCGGGCAGGCGGTCGGAGCCTCCGGCGGGTGAGCTTCCGGTTAGCGTCGTCTGGCGCGCGCCAGTCGGAAGCGGGCCCCAGGGGTAAGGGGCCGTTCGGGGCAGCCAGCCGGGAGAGACGTCACTGCTGCCCAAGCCTCACGTCGAGCCACACCTCTCGTTCTAGCAACGCGCCGTTTAACGGCCCTTTGCGCCTGCGTTAAGAAGTGTTGCGCCCGCGTTCATTGCCCGCGGCCCGGCGGGGCGGCACAATCACGGCATGGCAAACGATTACGAGCTCCTGGTCATCGGCTCGGGCCCGGCCGGGCAGAAGGCGGCGATTCAGGCGGCGAAGCTGCGGCGCCGGGTCGCGCTGATCGAGCGCCGGCGCGTCGTGGGAGGCTGCTCGGTGAACACGGGCACGATTCCGTCGAAGACGATCCGCGAGGCGATCCTCTACCTCACCGGTCTGAATCAGCGCGCCATCTACGGGCAGGGCTATCGCCTGAAGGACGAGATCAGCATCGCCGACCTGGCGGCGCGGACGCGTCATGTCGTCGAGCGGGAGCGGAACGTGGTGCGCGACCAGCTCCTGCGCAATCGGGTCGGCCTGATCGAGGGAAGCGCCACGTTCGTCGACGAGCACACGCTCGGAGTCGCCGACAGCGCGGGGGCGGAGCGGCAGCTGACCGCCGACAAGATCGTCGTCGCGAGCGGCTCGCAGCCCGCCCGCGAGCCGGGGATCGCCTTCAACGGACGAACGATTCTCGACTCGGACGACATCGTACTCCGGCTCGACCAGATCCCGAGCACGCTGATCGTGGTCGGGGCCGGCGTGATCGGCATCGAGTTCGCCTCGATGTTCGCGGCGCTCGGGACGAAGGTCACCGTCGTCGACGGCCGCACCGAGATGCTCGACTTCTGCGACCGCGAAGTCATCGACGCCCTCCGCTACCACCTGCGCGATCTCGACGTGATCTTCCGCTTCGGCGAGGTCGTGACGAAAGTGGCCGAGGCGGGCAAGAGCGGGACGATCACCACGCTCCAGAGCGGAAAGCAGATCGCTGCGGACGCCGTGTTCTACTCCGCCGGGCGTCAGGGAGCGACCGACGGGCTCGGGCTCGAGAACGTCGGGCTCACCGCCGATCGCCGCGGACGCATCGAGGTCGGCCCGCGCTACCGCACCGCGGTCGAGCACATCTACGCGGTCGGCGACGTGATCGGCTTTCCCAGCCTGGCGGCGACCTCGGCCGAGCAGGGGCGGATCGCCTCCTGCGATGCCTTCGGCATCGACGTGCGGTCGATGCCGGACCTGCTTCCGTTCGGGATCTACTCGATCCCGGAGATCAGCTACGTCGGCAAGTCCGAGTGGGAGCTGACCGAGGCGTCGGTCCCGTACGAGGTCGGGATCGCCCACTACCGGGAGCTCGCGCGCGGGCACATCATCGGCGAGCAGCACGGAATGGTGAAGCTGCTCGTCTCGTCGGCCGATCGCACGCTGCTCGGCGTGCACGCCTTCGGGACGGGAGCCACCGAGGTCGTCCACATCGGCCAGGCCGTGATGGGGCTGGGGGGCACGGTCGACTACCTCGTCGACACCGTCTTCAACTACCCGACGCTCGCCGAGGCGTACAAGGTCGCGGCGCTCAACGCCGCCAACAAGCTCCACGAGGTGCGCGCGCTCACGGGCACGATCCTCGCGGCGGGCGCCGAGGAAGGCGCTGGCTAGCCGTCCCCTCGTTTCGAATCTAGACGCAGTCCTCGGCCGAAAACGTCTCGTGTCCCCGTCCCGGCCAGCAGCGCTGGGTCTGCACGGCCGAGCGGAGGCGCCAGGTCCCGTCGTCCGCGCGCTCGAAGACGAGCTCGAAGCGGACGGCGCGCACCGAGTCGTCGAGCAAGCCCTCGAAGGTCGCCGTCACCGCCGCCTCGGACGCCCCTTCCGGCGGCATGTCGACCGTCATCGACGCCGGCGACGGCTCGCGCTCCTCGACGTGGAGGAACTCGGTCGCGAGGACGAGCGGCGAGTGGGCGCCCGCCGGCTGCGCCGCTTCGACGTAGTCGTTGAACGCGTCCACCGTCAGCGTCCCGTCGGCGGCCGGCGCGGGCGTGGGCGGCGCGGCGGCAGGCGGCGACCCGTTCTCGCCACCGTCCCCGCCGCACGCCGCGAGCAGCGCGGTACAGGCGCAGATCGTCGCGATTCGCACGCTCATCCCACAGCCAATCTTCGCTCTCCGCCCGGAAGACGCGGTTAAGAGGCCTTTCGAGCTTTGTAAGAGTCTTTGCGGGCAGCAGGTTTGTGACTCTCCGAGCGGGTAGACGTTGGTCTCGAGCAACCCGAACGGAGGTTTCGATGAAGGTCATTCGACAGCGATTCTCGCCCGCGATGGTCGTGGCGAGCGTAGCGCTGCTCTTCGCGCTCACCGGAACGAGCTTCGCCGCGTACCAGGCGACGCTCCCGCGAAACAGCGTCACGAGCGCGACGGTCAGGGACAACTCGCTGCTGCGCAAGGACTTCAGGCGCGGTCAGATTCCCGCCGGTGCCCGCGGCGCCACAGGTCCCGCCGGTCCCGCCGGTGCAGCCGGTGCTGCCGGTCCCGCCGGTCCGACCGGTCCCGCCGGAGCGGCAAAGGCGTACGCTCGCGTTCTCGCCGGCGGTGACGTGGACGATCCGCGCGCGCGCGGGATCACGGATGCCGGCGTGTCCAAGCCCTCGACGGGCGTCTACTGCATCGACGTCGACGGCGGCGCCCTGAACGTGATCGCCACGCTCGACGTGGCGGGCGGCGCGGGGTCGGTCGCTGCGAGCGCGCTCCTGACGGCGTGCCCGGCCGGCAAGGAGGTCGAGGTGCAGACCTTCAACACGGCGGGAGCGGCGACGGACAAGGGCTTCTACCTGCTCGTCAACTAGCCGAGCCCAACGGCGCGGCCGCGGCCTGACGGGTCGCGGCCGCAACCGGCTATGTCGTCGGCTCGAGGCGGGCCGGGCTCTCCGCGCCGGATGCCTCGACGGCCCGCAGCACGCGAATCCCGGCCACGACGAAGAGCAGTGCGCTCAGCACCCCGGCCGCCGCGGCGAGCCGAAGCTCTCTGATGTCGTCGTGCGCGACGGCGGCTATCACTCCAGCGAAGTGCAGCGCCAACTGGAGGCCGATCCCGATCAAGACTCCCGCGACCAGATGCCGGGCACGAGGAAGCCGGGTCAGGAGCGCGACGCAGAGAGCACCGAGGACGGCGGCCGCTGCGATCTCGACGTAGATCGGCCTGTAGCTCGCGTCCCAGAGCGACCCGTCCTTCGTCACGTCGGCGAACACCGACACGAGGCAAAGCGTGGCGCCCAGACCTGCAGCGACCGTCGCCACCCGATCCCACTCGGCCTCCTCCGCTCGCTTCGTGAGGGCGGAGAGCGTGCCCACGGCGACGAGCGCGAGGGCGCCGAGGACCGTCGCACGGGACGCGTGCCCAGGTTCGTAATGGCTGCGAAGCGCGAGCGCGGCCACAAGGCTCAGCGTGCCGAGGCCGACGAGCAAGCCGTCGACCGCCGCCTCGCGCGTAAATCGACCAGCCGCCCGCGCGAGCAGGACCGCCGCCGCGAGCAGCGCGACGCCGAGGGCCTCGATCGGCGACCACACCCACCACGTCTCGGACTCGTTCCGGGCGTACCACCACTGCGACTCGTCCCACTTGGCGGGGAGGAAGTAGCCGAGCACGAGCGCGGCCGCACCTGCGAGCGCGAGCGGCGTGCCCCAGCGCCGGGCGCGCGCCGCAGTCACGGCCAGTCGTACGGACGTCGACGACTCGCGCCTGGCGGGCTCGGCGGCGGGCGCCGATGGAACCCAGATGCGGACCGGCTCGCGCTCGGTCCCGGAGACGGTCTCAGGCGGTGTGGGCTCGGGAACGCGGACGGCAATCGGCTCGGGCTGCTCAGCCGGCTCGCCGAGCGCCCGCGCCGCCGACTCCGACACCCGTCTGCTGTCGTCGTCGGCGAGCTGCCCGAGCGCGACGAGGGCCGCCGCCGAGAACCCGGCGTGCGCGCCGCCGAGGAGCCGGGCGAGCTCCTCCACCGCTCCCGCGCGCACGTTCGCGAACGGCGACTCGATCGCCGCGCGCAACTCGAGCGGTAGCTCGGCCGGCTCGACCTCGGCGCGGTACGTGCTCCTGGCGACGTAGAGATCGCCCTGGACGTCGAACGTCCACTTGCTCGGAGTCTGGTTCGGGGTCGCCTCCCGGACCTGCTCGTACACGTACTCGTAGAGCTCGTCGACCGAGATGCGGCTGTCCTGGTCGAGGTCGGCCATCCCGCTCTCGAGGCCCTGCACGAGCGCCGACGTGAAGATCGACGGTCGAGCCTCCCCTTCCAGATGGTCGCCCTCGAACGCCCACTCCATCGCCCGCGAGGCGGTGAGGACGACGCGGCCCTGGCCGTCGAACTTCTCCGCGACGTCGACGCCCGAGCCGGCGCGGTGCACCATCCCCCGCGCGAACGCGCCGCCGAAGCAGCAGTCGAGCAGCAGCACGATCCGCCGCGAGCGGCTCCTCGTCATCTGCCGGTTGACGAACTCCGACGGGATCGCGGTCGCCTCGAGGTGCTCGACCTCCGTGTTGGCGGTAGCGAAGTAGAGGTTTCCGTCCTCGTCCTTCAGTCCGTGGCACGACATGTGGAGCAGCAGCAGGTCGTCGCGGCCGCGCTCCTGGAAGAACTCGGAGAGCTTTCGCCGGATGGCGTGGTCGGGCTCGTTCAGGGAGACGCCGACGCGGAAGTCGCCGATCTCCGGATCACCGAGGACGCGGGCGAGCTCCTCGGCGTCGCGAGCCGGGGCGCGCAAAGCGCGCAGCTTCGAGTCGCCGTACGTGTCGGCGGCGATGATGAGCGCGTCGCGGATCGGCTCCATCGGGACTAGCCTCGCGCCTGGCGCTCGATCCAGGCCGTGACAAGGCGCTCCTGGTCGGCCGCCGACACTCCGGTCACCTCGAGGACGTCCCCCTCGAGCTCGATCCTGACACGGCGTCCGCCATGCCCCGAGAGCCAGGCGCGGACCGCGCGCGCGACAGCGCCGAGCGCCTCGGGTGTCCGCACCAGCCGGACGACGAGCGCCCCGAGCGCCAGCGCCTCGACACCGCGGGCGCCGTCGGGCACCGCGTCGGTCGCGGCGAGCTCGACGTTCTCGACCTCGAGCTCGAGCAGCTCCCGGCGCAGGCTTGCCGCGAGTCGCGCCACCTCCTCGTCGTCGGCGTCGGGGCCGGCGTCGACGGAGACCTCGAGATCGACGGCTGGGCTCTGCACGGAGGACCCTTTCTGCGGCTGCGGCCTCATTCATGCTACTCCTCGCACAAGCGGGCGTTTGATTCAATCCGTGCATGGCCGCCGACTCGTTCTCCACGCGTGACACCCTGGAGGTCGGCGGCGAGAGCTACGAGATCTTCCGCCTCGACGCGCTGCAGGAGCGCTTCGACGTCGCGCGCCTGCCCTACACGCTTCGCATCCTGCTCGAGAACGTGCTCCGCCTCGAGGACGGCGAGACGGTCACGTCCGACGACGTCGAGGCGGTGGCGGCCTGGGTCGCCAGGGACGAGCCGAGCAAGGAGATCTCGTTCACGCCGGCGCGCGTCCTGCACCAGGACTTCACCGGCGTTCCCGCAATCGTCGACCTCGCCGCGATGCGGCATGCGATGAACGACCTCGGGGGCGACGCGGCGCGAATCAATCCGCTGCTGCCCTCCGAGCTCGTGATCGACCACTCCGTCCAGGTGGACGAGTACGCGACCCGGCTCGCGATGGGGCGCAACGCCGAGCTCGAGTTCGAGCGCAACCGGGAGCGCTATGCCTTCCTGCGCTGGGGCCAGGGGGCCTTCGACAACCTCAAGGTCGTGCCGCCGAACACCGGGATCGTCCATCAGGTCAACCTCGAGTACCTCGGCCGCGTCGTCGAGACGCGCGACGGCATGGCGTTCCCGGACACGCTCGTCGGCACCGACTCGCACACGACCATGATCAACGGCCTGGGCGTGCTCGGCTGGGGCGTGGGCGGGATCGAGGCCGAAGGGGCCATGCTCGGCCAGGCGATCTCGATGCTCGTGCCGCAGGTGGTCGGCTTCAAGCTGACCGGGAAGCTGCCCGAGGGCGCGACTGCGACCGACCTCGTGCTCACCGTCACCCAGATCCTGCGCCAGACCGGAGTCGTGGGGAAGTTCGTCGAGTACTTCGGCCGGGGCCTGCCGAGCCTCCCGCTCGCCGACCGGGCCACGATCGGGAACATGTCGCCGGAGTACGGCGCCACCTGCGGGTTCTTCCCCGTCGACGAGGCCACGCTCGAATACCTGCGCCTCACCGGCCGGCCGGAGGAGCGGATCGAGCTCGTCGAGGCGTATTGCCGCACGCAGGGCCTCTTCCACGATCCCGACACGGAGCCGACCTATACCCAGGTCGTCGCGCTCGACCTCGGCGACGTCGAGCCGAGCCTCGCCGGCCCGCGCCGCCCGCAGGACCGCGTACCGCTGCGCGAGGCGAAGTCCTCGTTCCTCGGCTCGCTCGAGAGCTTCGGCGTCGACTACCGGAACGGCGGCCACGACAAGGAGGTGGCGGACTCGTTCCCCGCCAGCGACCCTCTGTCGTCCTCGGCCCCGGGACACGAGGACGGCCCGGCCGACCCCGCGCCGACCCCCGGAGGCGCCGCCACCGCCGTGCGGGCCAAGCCGGTGGCCGTCGCGCTCGACGGCGAGGAGTTCCAGCTCGAGCACGGAAACGTCGTGATCGCCGCGATCACGAGCTGCACGAACACGTCCAACCCGGCCGTGATGATCGCCGCCGGCCTGCTCGCGAAGAAGGCGGTCGAGCGCGGCCTGCGGCGCAAGCCCTGGGTGAAGTCGAGCCTCGCGCCCGGCTCCAAGGTGGTGACGAAGTACTACGAGCGAGCGGGTCTGGCCCAGTACCTCGACGAGCTCGGGTTCAACACGGTCGGCTACGGCTGCACGACGTGCATCGGGAACTCGGGGCCGCTCCCGGAACCGATCTCGAAGGCCGTGGCCGACGGGGAGCTGGTCGTCTGCTCCGTGCTCTCGGGCAACAGGAACTTCGAGGCTCGCATTCACCCCGAGGTGAAGGCGAACTACCTCGCTTCCCCTCCGCTCGTCGTCGCCTACGCGCTGGCGGGCCGCATGGACGTCGACCTGACGAGCGAGCCGCTCGGCGAAGGGGCGGACGGCGAGGACGTCTACCTACAGGACATCTGGCCGAGCCCGGAAGAGGTGCAGCAGACGATCGGTGCTGCGATCGAGCAGGCGATGTTCACGCGGACCTACGC
>JBOHAW010000075.1:0-8852 GCA_050697975.1 Gaiellaceae bacterium | reverse complement strand
GACCTCGGCGAGCTCGTCGAGCACCTGGGCGACACGCACGCCGTGCTGGCGATTTCCGAGCGGACGCACCTCGTCCGCGCAGCGGTCGTCGACCTGACCATCGAGCAGGACGGCAAGAAAGTCGTCGTACAGCTCGTCTACCGGCTTCGGAGCGCGAACCAGCCGGTGCGGATCCCGAAGCCGCTGTAGCGCCCGATACGCTTGGTGCATGAGCGCCGAGGTCCTGAGCGCCGGGTCCGCGGAGCGCGACTGGTGGCTGCGCACCCTGCTCGTGCTGCAGAGTCCGCGCGCGGTGTTCGCGGCCCTGCACGACGACTCGGACGAAGCGGCGCACGCTCGGCAGGAGCCCCTCGCGGCCGTCGTCTTCCTGGCCGGCGTCGCAGGCGTTCTCGCCACGTCGATCACGGGACGTCTCATGGACGACGCCGAATACGACCGCCTGCTCGTGGCCGTCTGGGCGATCTTCGCGGGCGGCATCCACGGCATCGCGGCGTACTTCGTCGTCGGAGCGATCGTGCTGCTCGGGGCGAGCCTCGCCGGCGGGCTGGGCAGCTACCGCCGCGCGCGGCACGTGCTGGGCTTCGCCGCCGTCCCGCTCGCGCTGTCGCTCCTCGTCTGGCCGGTGCGGCTCGCCGTTCACGGCACCGATGCGTTCCGCACGGCGGGCTCGGACTCGGGCTCGGGCGGCGAGGTCTTCGACGCGCTCGAGGTGGGCTTCCTGGCCTGGTCGGTCGCGCTGCTCGCGATCGGGATCCGCACCGTACACGGCTGGACGTGGCCGCGAGCGCTGGCGGCGACGGTGCTGCCGGCCGCAGTCCCCGCGCTGGCGGTCGCGCGCGCGTACGGGATCGTCTGACCGGGTCTAGGGAAGCTTCGGTAGCTGCGGTACCGGAAGCTGGGGCGCGGGGAGCACGGGTACCGGCGGGAGGCTCGGGAGCGGCGGCGCCGGCGGCACGGAGACGTCGATGGGCGGAAGCTCCGGCAGCGGTGGGACGCTGGGCACCGGGGGCAGGCTGGGAAGCAGCGGGAGGCTCGGCGCGGGCGGCGGCTCCTCGGACCTGGCGGGAGCGGGCGCTTCCGGAGCCGGTGCAGCGGGAGCGGGCGCTGCAGGCCGGCGCGGCTCCGACGGCTTGGCGGTCGGCTGGACGGTCGGCGGCGACGGAGATGGGACCGGGGAGGAGGGTGTCGCCGGCGCCGGCAGGCTCCCCGCCCTGGGCTCAACGGCCGGGCTGACGCTACGGGCGAGGCCGGGCCGTGGCGTCACGGGTCGCGGGATCAGGCCGCCCGTGGCGACCCGTGTCCGCAGCGGCGACTCGGCCTGAGTGGCGAATGCCAACCCGGGCTCCGCCTCTAGCGCTCGTCCCTGAGCCGGTCGAAGATCGTCCCACAGTGGCGCTCCCGCGACGAGCGTCACGCCGGTCGCCGCCGCCGCGACCGCGGCGGCCACCTTGACCGCCGCCGCGCCCTGGAGTGGCGACTTGACCGTCCCGAGCAGCGAGAGGACGTCCAGCGCGCGCCGCTTCGACGTCTCCTGCCGAGCCTTCAGCTGCTGGGCGAGCGAGCGCCGGGCGCGGAAGAGGAGGGTCTCGACGGCACCCTGGGAGAGCGAGAGCTCGTCGGCGATCTCGCGGTACGAGAGCCCACGCCACTCGCGCAGGAGGATGGCGCGAGACTGGCTCGCCGGGATCCGCGCCAATGCCTCGCCGAGTCCGTCGAGTGCATCGTCCGCGGGCGGCGGCGCCGGGATCTGGTCCTCGAGCGCGTGCAGGTCGCGCGTGGCCTCGACGCGTCCGCGCCGCCACGCCGACCGGCGCCGCTCGCGGCAGACGTTCTCGGCGATCTTGTACAGCCAGGCCGCCTCGTGCTCGGGCGCGATGCCCCGCTGGAGACCGCGGAACGCATTCATGAACGTGATCTGCACCGCGTCCTCGGCTTCCTCGCGCGTCCCGAGCCGGCTCCGGCAGTAGGCGAGTATGCGCCCCGAGTGGCGCTCGTAGAGGACGCGCGTTGCTTCGCTCTCGACGGTGGTGGAAGGCAGCGCGCTCATTCGGATTCAGTCTCAGTGTGTTCGACAAATCGAGGCCAGACAAGGGCGGCGGCGCGGGCGGCGCCCCCGTGGTACCGCCCGCAACCGCCTGGGGGAGGAACCGTCAACCGACCGCCGCCTCGTATGCTCGGAGGGGAACGACCGGCGCTGCAGCCTCGTACACCGCGTTCAGGAGCTCGTTCGCAGACGCGTTCTTCGTTACGAACCCGATCGCGCCGGCCTCGCGGGCCCGCTCGACGTCGAACGGCGACGTCGACGCGGTCACGATCACCACGCGCGACGCCGGGCACGTGTCGCGGATCACGCGCGTTGCGCTCAAGCCGTCCATGAACGGCATGTGGAGGTCCATCAGGATCACGTCGGGGCAGAGGGCCCTTGCGAGGTCGATCGCCTCGCTCCCGTCGCCGGCGCTGCCGACGACCTCGAGCCTGTCGTCCAGTCCGAGCGCGATTGCGGTCGCCTCCGCGAACAGCACGTGGTCGTCGACGATGAGGACGCGGATCGTCGGTGGCGGATCGTTCAGCGCGCGCAGCCGCGATGCGAGTCGCTCGAAGCCCTGCTCGGTGCTGAATCGTGTGGGTGTGGTGCTCATGCGGTAGCCCCTTTCCAGTCGACCAATCTGCGGCAGAGAAGGTCGAGCGCCTCGAAACTTGCGCGCTGGAACCGAAGAACCCCCCTTTCGGGGGAGCACACAACGCCTTTCAGGGGAGGCGAGACGCTTCCTCGAGCCCGACCTCGGCGTCGAAGAGCCCGAGCTCCTCGGCCGGCATCGAGTACGTGTGCCGCTCCTCGGGGAACGCACCCATCCGCACGTCTGCGACGTAAGCCTCGAGCGCGCGGCGGGTCTCGCCGGCGAGGTCGGCGTACTGCTTGACGAAACGCGGCGACGGGCCGTCATAGAGACCGAGCAGATCGTGGTAGACGAGCACCTGCCCGTCGCAGTCCGCGCCCGCGCCGATTCCGATCGTGGGAATCGAGAGCGCCTCTGTGATGCGCGCGGCCACCGGCGCGGGCACCGCCTCGAGGACGAGCGAGAAGCAGCCCGCCGCCTCGAGCGCCAGCGCGTCCGCGAACAGTCTCCGGGCCTTCTCCGCCGTGCGGCCCTGGGCCTTGAAGCCGCCGAGCATCGTTGCCGACTGCGGCGTCAGGCCGACGTGCCCCATCACGGGGATGCCGGCACCGACGAGTGCCTGCACGCGCGAGACCGTCGGGCCCGCGCCCTCGACCTTGACCGCCTCGGCGCCGGCCTCCTTGACGAAGCGAATCGCGTTGTCCAGCGCGCTCTCGTCCGAGACCTGGAAGGAGCCGAACGGCATGTCGGCGACGACAAGCGGCCGCCGCGCACCCCGCGTGACCGCCCGGGTGAGGATGACCATCTCTTCCATGGTCGCGGGCACGGTGGAGTCGTGACCGAGCACGGTCATCGCTGCCGAGTCGCCGACGAGCACGATGTCGACGCCGGCGGCGTCCACGAGCCGCCCGCTCGGCGCGTCGTACGCGGTGACCATGACGATCTTCTCGCCGCGTCTCTTCATCTCCAGAAGCTCGGTCAGCGGCAGCTTTCCCGGCGCGGGCGTGTTCGGCGCGGGCATGCGGGGTCGGGTGGTCATGCGGGGTCTCCTTTCTCAACTCCCGTGCCAGGCTTCAGCCTGGCTTGGGCGTGCAGCAGAGGGACGTTGTCGATCAGGCGGGTCGAGCCGACGCGCACGGCGGCGGCGAGGACGGGCGGGTCGAAGTCGGCGATCTCGACGTAATCGACGTCGACGCCGTCGAGGGCGGCTCGCGCGGCGGCGGGATCGCGCAGAGCGAGCGCGCGCGGAAGGGCGAGCGCCCTCGCGCGCTCCTCCGGCGAGAGCAGCCGGTTCCGGGACGAGAGGGCGAGCCCGTCGGCGTCGCGAACGGTGGGGAGGACGCGGATCTCGACCTCGACGTTCAGATCCTGCGCCATCCGCCTGACGACCGCGACCTGCTGCGCGTCCTTCTGACCGAAGTACGCGCGCCCGGGGCAGACGATGTTGAAGAGCTTGCAACAGACCGTTGCAACCCCTCGAAAATGGCCGGGGCGGTGCTCGCCCTCCAGCGGGCTCCCGAGCTCGACGACGTCGACCCAGGTCTGATAGCCGGCGGGATAGAGCTCCTCGACGGCAGGGGCGAAGAGGAAATCCACTCCTTCGGCTTCCGCCAGTGTTGCGTCCCGGGCCTCGTCGCGCGGATAGCGGGCCAGGTCCTCGTCACGCTCGAACTGCGCCGGGTTGACGAACAGGCTCGTCACGACGACGTCGCATTCCTCTCGCGCCGCCTGGAAGAGCGACAGGTGCCCCTCGTGGAACGCGCCCATCGTCGGCACGAGCCCGAGCTCGAAGCCGGCGCGGAACGGCTCGAGCGCCTCCCGCAGCTCGGCGATCGTGCGCACGACCCTCACGTCCGCGCCCCCTCACGCGCGAGCAGCACGGTCGCCTCCGCGAGGACGCGGTAGGTCGTCTCGAGTTCCGGAGCCGCCGCCTGGATCGCCTCGATGTGAGCCGCGACCGTGTCCCAGTCGCCGCGGGCGATCGGACCCGTGAGCTCGAACCCGTTCTCGATCGTCCGCCGCATCAAGGGCTCCAGCCCCGCAGGCGGCGCGCCGACCTCCTCGAAGAGGCGCGACGCGGCGCGGTACAGCGTGACGAGGTAGTTCGACGCGATCGCCGCTCCGGCGTGGTAGAGCGGCCGCGCCTCGTCCGCGAGCTCGAACGGGCGCAGGCCCAGCGTGCGCGCCAGCTCGAAGCCGAGCGAGCGCGCCTCCTCGGTCTCCGACGTCACCGCCGCGAACGCGCCGTCGAGCTGCTCGGACCCGCGCGCGCGAGTAAATGTCTGGAGCGGATGGAGGCCGAACCGCCGCCGGTGGGGCTCGAGCGCGGCGAGCGGCGTCGCACCGCTGACGTGGGCGACCCAGGGTCCGGGCTCGAGCGCGGCCGCAACCTCCGCGATCGCCCGATCGGGCACGCACAGCAGCACGAGCTCCGGACCGCGGGCGTGCAGCTCGAGCCCCCGTTCCTCGAGACGGGCGGCGACCGCCGAGCCGACGCGGCCCGCGCCGACGACCTGAACTGTCTTGATCACGTTTACGCTCCAGTTCCGTGGTGGATACCGGGCATCCGCAGTCTAGCGACCGCTCACCCTCGATCGAGCCGATCGAGGGTGACGAGGAGCACGTGCTGGCCACGATCCGGTGGCGCGGCGAGGCCGAGCGCGTCGCCGTGGTCGGAGGCCCGGCCGGCTGGAGCACGCAGAACGGGTTGATGGACCGGCTCGACGGCTCGGACCTGTGGACGCGCAGCTTCCGCATCCCGCGCGAGCTGCGCACCGTCTACGCCCTCCTGCCGGACCCACCGGCCGAGCTCGAGTTCACGCCGGAGCTGTGGTACTCGCTGCAGCCGGATCCCCTCAATCCGAGGACGTACGTCTTCCCCGGCGACGACGAGGATCCCGAGTGGGCGCGCGACGCTCCACGCTCCGTGCTGGAGGGACCGGACACGCCTGCACAGCCCTGGATCGGGGCACGCGCCGGCACGCCGGCGGGGACGACGGAGCTGCACCGATTCCGGAGCGAGATCCTCGACAACGAGCGGCGCGTGTACGTGTACACGCCGCCAGGCTTCGACCGCGCCGGCGACGCGTACCCGCTGCTCGTCGTCTTCGACGGCTGGGCCTACGTCGAGCTGATCCCGGCGCCGACCATTCTCGACAACCTGATCGCCGCGGGCCGGATCCCGCCGCTCGTGGCCGTGCTGCCGGACAGCCTGAGCCAGGAAGCCCGCGACCGCGAGCTGCCCTGCCATCCGCCCTTCGTGGAGTTCCTCACCGGCGAGCTCCTGCCCTGGGCGCGCGAGCGCTGGCACGCGACGGACGACCCGGCGCGGACGACCGTCGCCGGCTCGAGCTACGGCGGCCTCGCGGCGGCCTTCGCGGCCCTCTCCCGGCCGGACGTGTTCGGGAACGTGTTGTCCCAGTCCGGCTCCTTCGGGTGGAGGCCCGACGGGGGCGACGAGCCCGATTGGCTCATCGGGCAGTTCGAGGCCACGGAGCGCCTGCCGCTTCGCTTCTCCCTCGACGCCGGCCTGCTCGAGGAGGGCCGGCCCCGCGGCTGGGCGTCGATCCTGGAGGCCAACCGGCGTCTCCGCGGAGTGCTCGAGGCGAAGGGCTACCCGGTCGCGTACGCCGAGTACGCCGGCGGTCACGACTACATCTGCTGGGCCGGCACGCTCGCCGACGGGTTACTCGCGCTCGCGCGCGAGCCGGCGTAGCAGGTTCGCGCGCACCTCCGGCCACTCGTCGTCGAGGACGCTGTACCACGCGGAGTCGCGGCGCTCGCCGCCGCGCACGAGCATGTGCTTGCGGTGGACGCCCTCGAACCGCGCCGGCAGCGCCGCGAGGGCGGCGCGGGAGTGCTCGTTGCGAGCGTCCGTCTTGAACTCGACGCGCAGGCAACCCATGCGCTCGAACGCGTGCTCGAGCATCAGGAGCTTCGCCTCGACGTTCGCCCCGCTGCCCCAGGCGGCCGCGGACAGCCAGGTCCAGCCGATCTCGACGGAGCGATGCTCGGGGCGCAGGTTCAGGTAGCGCGTGCTGCCGAGCGGCCGGCCGGTCGAGGCATCCAGCGTCGCGAACGGGACCTCGACTCCCGCGCGGCCCTGCTCCAGCGCGTCCTCGAGCCAGGCGTGGAACGTCTCGCGCGACTCGGCGGCGCGGACGCTCATCCAGGCCCAGACGCGGGGATCGGCGGCCGCCTCCCAGAGCCCGTCCTCGTGCTCCGGCGAGAGCGGCGCGAGCGCGACGATCCGGCCCTCGAGCCGGCGGGCGTGCTCGCTCATGCTCCCGATTCTGCCTTGTCACGGGGAAGCGGCGGTGGGACACTCCTTCCACTGCGGCCTCAGAGTCCGACGGACGGAGGCCACCGGGTTGCCACCCCGACGAATCCGCCTTTTACTCGCCGCGCTGTCCGCGCTCGCGGCGCTGGCGATCGCCGGCTCGGGCGCGGTCGCGGCGCCGACCGCGGAGCGAACCCTCGTTGCCTTCCAGAGCGACCGGGACGGAAACAGCGAGATCTACATCATGGACGCCGACGGCACGGGCCAGACGCGACTGACGCTGAACAACGCGGACGACATGCTGCCTTCATGGTCTCCGAATGGCAGACGCCTCGCCTTCCAGAGCAACCGGGACGGCAACTGGCAGGTGTACATCGTCGAACTGGAGACGGGCAGCGAGACCCGGGTGACGAGGAGCGGCGCGTCCGACGTCGCTCCCGTCTTCTCGCCGAACGGGCGGCAGATCGCCTTCGAGAGCAACCGCGACGGGAACTGGGAGATCTACGTGATGGAATCCGACGGCGACGACGTCCGCCGGCTGACGACGAGCTCGGCCGACGACCTCGACCCGAAGTGGGCTCCCGACAGCTCCCAGCTGGTCTTCAGCCGTGGGCAGCGCTCACAGGCGAACCGCGACCTCCACGTCGTCGACGCGCGCAGCGGCCAGGAGCGCCAGCTGACGAGCGGGCCGGGCGCCGACCTGTCTCCGGCGTGGTCGCCGAACGGTCGCGAGATCGCCTTCGCCGGGCTCGTCAACGGCAACTACGACATCTACGTGACCGACGCCGAGGGCACGGAGCGGAGGCGGCTCACGACCGGGGCGGCCGAGGACTCGGATCCCGCCTGGTCGGACGACGGCTCCACGATCTTCTTCACGACCGCGCGCGACCTGAACTACGAGATCTACTCGATGAGCAGCTCGGGCGGAGAGAAGCGGAACCTGACGAGGAGCAGGCTCGCGAGCGACCTCCACGCGGTCCCGCGGACGACCGACCCGAGTCAGCTGCGTGTGCGCCGCCACCTGGCCCAGACCGCCACGGTGCAGGCGTGCACGAAGCCGTGGGGCACGCCGGGCAACGACACGCTCATCGGCTCCGCGAGCGCGAACGTCCTCTGCGGCTGGGACGGGAAGGACCGGATCGAGGGCCGCGGCGGCAACGACATCCTGGCCGGCCAGAAGCACGTGGACACGCTGCTCGGCCAGGAGGGCGCCGACAAGCTCTACGCACGCAACAACGACAAGGATGCCGGCGTCAACGGCGGCCCCGGAGCCGGCGACTGCGCTCGGGTCGACCCGATCGATCCGGTTGCCGCCGAGTGCATCTTCTGACGACCGAGACTCCCGTCCCGCCGCCCGAGGCCGCGCCCCCCGCGGGGCGGCGCCCCATGCGCTCGATCGAGAAGGCCGCGCTCGTCGTGGGCCTACTCGGCGCCGTCGTCGCCCTGATCGCCGACCTCCTCGAGCTCAACCCGTGGGACGGAAACGACTCGCGCCCCGCCGTCGAGAAGCTGCTGACCGAGGAGGACGAGGTCGTCTTCAACGTGGCGCTGGCGGACTACTTCAGGGACTACCGCAAGGAGGACCCTCCGGGGGATCTGTCGCGGGAGACGCTCGGCACGAACGGCAACGTCCTCTTCGTCGACGCGGACGTCGAGGGCGGCGGCCGTGCCTGCTGCGTGCTGCACTGGACGCTCCACGACCCGAGCGACGGCAAGCTCATCTCGATGTCACAGCCGATCGATCCGATCCTGCGTGTCAGCGGCGACCGTCCGTCGACGACGCCGATCTGGGTGCCGCTACCGACCGGGGTCGATGCCTTCTACGTCCGGATCGGGATCCACGACAACGGCGACGAGGCGCCGCTCGAGACGGTCGACAGCGTCGCCTTCCCGCTCCTGCAGCTCTGACATCTCCTCTCGTTCCTGGGGCGCCGCTGGCGGTGCCGGGCCGGAGG
>JBOHAW010000074.1:0-7333 GCA_050697975.1 Gaiellaceae bacterium | reverse complement strand
ACGAACGGCAGGCCGGCGTACTCGGCCCTGTTCTGGAGGTTGATGTCGCGCAGGCTGCTGGAGTGCTCGAGCAGGAAGTCGTGGAGCAGCTCCCTGAGCTCTTCGATGCGGTCGCCGATCGCCGCAGCCACCGTCTGCATGTCCCCAGCGTGGAGGTAAGGAAGGAAGACGTCCTAGCTCCGCGTGCGTACCGTCTCGCAGAACCAGTCGAGAGCCGCTTTGAGCGACTCGAGCGCCGCGGGATCGGCAGCGAGCAGGGAGAGCTTGATGCGCGGGCGACGTGTGATGGCGTCCTCGGGAAAGGAGACGCCTGGGATCTCGTTCAGCCGACCCAGAAACTCGCGGCGGAGCTCGAGGTCGTCAAAAGGCGGAGCGGTCAGCCACTGGAACTGAATCTCGAGTCGCCCGTCGGTGTAGACGCCGAGCGGGTAGTACGCCCGACCCTCGTAGTCGAGCACAGGGATGAACGAGCCATCAACCTTGCCCTTGCCCCAGGTGAACCGCGGCAACTGCACGCGCGCCCACTCGAGCAGCTCGCGCGCGACGGCGGCTTCGGCTGGGCCGTGCTTCGCCTCCAGCTCGGCAAAGAAGGACGCCTCGTCCCACTGACGATGCTCGCCGCGCGCCTTGCGCGTCTCGGCGGCCGCGGTCTGCCCGATCACCCGCGGTACGAGCGTCCGCATCCCGTCGCCCACGTACTGCTTGACCTCGATCGCGATCACCTCGGCCGTCATCTGCTCGTTCAGAAACTCGACCACGCGGCGGAGCTCGCGCGGGATCTCGTCGGCGACGAACACGAGCCGGATGCGGCCGGCCTTGAGGTTCGCGCCGGCCTGGCCCCAGAAGGTTTCGGCGTCGCCGCCAATCTCAAGCACCGCGGCGAGCTCCGTGTCAGGGTCGCGCCCCTCCCGCTCGCAGCGGCGCTCGAAGACCGTACGCAGCGTCTCGATCGGCCAATAGACGACGGCGTTGGCCGCGTAGTCGAGCATCTGGCCGATCACCTCGCGCCTGATCCGGGTGTCCGAGCTGCGCTTGACCTCGACGAGCGTCGGCACCCCGTCTTGGTCGAGAAACAGGTGGTCGACCGACCACCGGCCACCTCCGTCCTCCTCGGCCGGCAGCGCCGCCTCGCGGCCGACGAGAAGCCAGCGACGCGGCACGTCGCCAGCCAGTTGGTCGCCCGCGAGCAAGTCAGGGAATTTCGCGAGGAGCGCCTGCAGGACATCCTCGCTGTCGTAGGCCGTCTCGACCATCGGTACGAGGTCGTCATCGCCTCGCAGCAAGAAGATGCCGCCGCTCACTCGGCGGAGTCTAGGCGCCTGTGCCGGCATCAAGCACCGCCTAGAACGGATGCTTTCGGCCGCCCCAGAATCGGCGATGGGTACAAAAAGGGGTACAAAATCGGCGCCGTCGCGTCCAGCCTGTAAACGAAAGGCCCGCGTTTGCGGGCCTTTCTCAGTAGCGGGGGCAGGATTTGAACCTGCGACCTCCGGGTTATGAGCCCGGCGAGCTACCTGACTGCTCCACCCCGCGGCGCGGACGCAAGTATAGCGCCTCGCCCCCGCATCCGCACCAGCCGGGGGGCCAGGACGAAGCCGAGCCCGAGGACGGCGATGCCGGCGATCGCGTCGAGGACGAAGTGGTTGCCGGTGACGATGATCGTCAGCACGACGAGCGCCGGATAGCCGAGGCCGGCGCTGCGCACGAACACCGAGCGCGCGTACCGGAACACCCCGATCCCGACTCCGAGCGCGTAGCCCGCGTGCAGGCTCGGCACGGCGGCCACCGGGTTCGAGAGCGCCGTGCTGTCCGGGGAGCCGATGTCGATCCCCGAGAAGAGGCGCAGAGTGTCGAGGATGGCCGGATCCGCGATCCGGGGCGGCGCCGTCGGGAACTTCCAGTGGATGACGACCGCGATCAGGGTCGCGAAGAGGAAGCCGTCCCGGAAGAGGCGGAAGCCGGTCCGGGAACGGTGGTAGAGCCAGAGGAAGAAGAGTCCCGTGAGCACGAAGTGGCCGACGAAGTAGAAGACGTTCATCGCGCGCACGATGTCGGGCACGGCGAGAAATGCATCCTGGAGCGGTCGCTCCCACCCGAGCGAGAGCAGCTCCTCGACGTGCGTGATGCGGCGGGCGTTCGCCGTCGCCGCCGCCCAGTCGGGCTCCATCACGAGCCGCGCCAGCTCGTACGCTCCCAGGGCGGCGAGGACGACGGCGATCTGGCTGAGGCCGTCCCGGCGACGCAGGCCGGCGAGGACCTTCGTCATGCGAGCGATTGTACGACGCGTTGCTAGCATCGCCTGGATGTCGCCGCTCCTCCTCGCAGGGCTGTTGTCGCTCCTTGCGGTAGCCGCTGCACTCGTATTCGCAACGTTCCGAACGCTCGAGCTCTGGCGGACATTCCGCGCCGTCTCCGCAGCGCTCGGCGAGGCTCTGGAGCGGGTCTCGCTCGCAGGCGAGCAGACCGCCCGGCTGGCGGCTGCACCCGGCGAGCGCGAGGACCTCGGGCGCAGCCTCGGCCGCCTCGCCGTCACGCGCGCCCGGTTCTCCGTCCTGCTCGCCGCCTGGAGCGACGTGCGCGCCTCCGTCACGCGCGTCACGGACGTCTACCCGCGGAAGTCGTGACGCGGGTCGCCGCCGTCGATCTCGGCACGAACGCCACCCGCCTGCTCGTCGCCGACATTGCGAACGGCCGGGTGGACGAGGTGGAGCGCCGCCTCACGTTCACGCGCCTCGGCGAGGGCGTCGATGCGCGCCGGCGCCTGCTTCCGCTCCCGATCGCCCGCGTGCGCAACTGCCTCGCCGACTATCGCCGCGAGCTCGAGGCGCTCGGAGCCGAGCGCACGCTCGCGGTGGCCACGAGCGCCGTGCGCGACGCCGAGAACGGCGAGGCCTTTCTCGGGGAGGTCGAGTGGAGCTACGGCTTCGCGACCAGGCTGCTCTCGGGCGAGGAGGAGGCGCTGCTGACCCTGCGCGGCGTGACGGCCGGGAGGACGCTCGAGCCCGGCACGCTGATCGTCGACGTCGGCGGCGGGTCGACCGAGCTCGTCCTCGGCGGCCCCGGCGGCGTCGCCTTTCACACGAGCCTCGACATGGGCTGCGTCCGGCACACCGAGCTGCACCTGCACGCCGACCCACCCGCTCAGGACGAGCTCCTCGCGTGCGCCGCCTCGGCGCGATCGCTCCTCGACCGGCATGTGCCGGAACCGGTGCGCCGGCAGGCGAGACGTGCGATCGGGGTCGCCGGAACCGTCACGACGCTGGCCGCGCTCGACCTCGGTCTCGAGCGCTACGACCCCGAGCGGGTCCACGCGCACCGCGTCGGCCGGGACTCGCTCGCGGCGCAGTTCGTGCGCCTGCTCGTGCCGTTGGCCGAGCGGCGCCTGCTGCCCGCGCTCGAGCCCGAGCGCGCGCCCGTGATCGTGGCTGGAGCGGTCGTGCTCCAGGAGGTGATGGACTTCTTCGGCCTCGACGAGCTCGAGGCAAGCGAGCGCGATCTTCTCCACGGCGCGGCGCTGGCCGCGGCCGAGCTGCCGGAGCGAGTCGAAGGGGACGCGCCCCCGGGCGCCTACACCTGCTGCTGAGCGGTGGCCCGGGCTACAGCGCCGGCGGGCTCGTGACGATAGCTCTCAGGTGCTTCTGGGATTCCTGACCGAGCGCCTCGCCTGGCCCGGACCGCTGCTGTCTTCACCCGACGAACGCGAGCACCGCGTCTCGATGGCGCGCGCCGCCATCTACCTCTATGCCGCGAGCTCCGTCCTCGGGCTGGCATCGCTCGCCGTGCCCGACGTACCCGGCCGGAACGCCGGCGCGATCGCGCTCGCCGCGCTCGGTGCGTTCGTCGTCGCCGGAGGTCATCTCGCCGCCTTCGACCGGCTGCCGATCTGGCTCTTCCAGGCGAGCGGCTGCTGCGCGACGGCGCTCACCACGGTCGCGCTCTACTTCGGTGGGCAGGCCGCGGGCGCGTACACGGTCTTCTACGTCTGGCCGGTTCTCTACGCCTTCTTCTTCTACCGGCCAGCGGGCGCCGCGCTCCAGCTCGGCCTCGTCGGCGCCGGGTTCGCCCTCGTGCTCGCGCTCCCGGGCGCGAGCAACGTCAGGCCGGTGCACGCGATCGTCACGCTCGGCACGCTCGCCGTAGCCGGGATCATCATCCTGATGCTCAAGGTGCGGCTCGTCGGGCTGGTCGGCGGGCTGCGCGCCGCGGAGGCGCGCTACCGCACGCTCGTCGAGCACCTGCCGCTCGCGACCTACATCGACGCCCTCGACGGCAAGACGAGCTACATCAGCCCGCAGATCGAGCCGATGCTCGGCTACCCCGCCCGGCTCTGGCTCGACACGCCGGAGTTCTTCGCGGATCTGATCCATCCGGACGATCGCGACCGCGTGCTCGCAGAGGTGGCGGACTGGCGCGAGAGCGGCCGGCCGTTCCGCAGCGAGTACCGCCTCCTGGCCGGCGACGGACGACCTGTGTGGGTGCTCGACGAGACGGTGCTCGTGCGCGACGAGGACGGCCGCTCGATGTTCCGACATGGCTTCTTCCTCGACGTCACCGCGCAGAAGGAGGCCGAGCACGAGCAGGCGCGGCTCGAGGAGGAGCTGCGGCAGTCACAGAAGATGGAGAGCGTCGGCAGGCTCGCCGGAGGCGTCGCGCACGACTTCAACAACCTGCTGATGGCGATCTCCGGGTACGGCGACCTCGCCCTGGCGCGGCTCGGACCGGACGCCGGCGCGCTGCGGGCGAATCTCGAGGGGATCAAGCAGGCGGCCGAGCGAGCCACGTCGCTGACGCGCCAGCTGCTCGCCTTCAGCCGCAAGCAGATCCTCCAGCCCAAGGTGCTCGACCTGAACGGCGTCGTCGCCGGCATGGACGGGCTGCTCCGGCGCTTGATCGGCGAGGACGTCGAGGTCGTGACCGTCTTCGACCCTGCGGTCGGCCGCGTCGAAGCCGACCCGGGCCAGCTCGAGCAGGTGCTCGTCAACCTCGCGATCAACGCCCGGGACGCCATGCCCGGCGGCGGCACGCTCACGATCGAGACGGCATCGGCCCCGCCCGGGCGCGTGCTGCTCTCGGTGAGCGACACGGGCTCGGGGATCGACCCCGAGACGAAGAAACGGATCTTCGAGCCGTTCTTCACCACGAAGGACATGGGCAAGGGCACTGGCCTCGGGCTCTCCACGGTGTACGGCATCGTCGCCCAGAGCGGGGGATCGATCGAGGTCGAGAGCACACCCGGAGCCGGCGCGACGTTCCGCGTCTACCTGCCCGTGGTCGAGCAGGCGCCGGAACAGGGCGATGGCGCGGACGGGGGCGCCGAGGGCGGGTCGGGGACGATCCTGCTCGTCGAGGACGAGGACATCGTGCGCAACCTGATCATCGAGATCCTCGAACGTTACGGCTATACCGTGCTCGCCGCCGCCGGCCCGGAGCAGGGGCTCGAGATCGGCGAGCGCTACGGCGCCTCCATCGACCTGCTGCTCACCGACGTCGTGATGCCGAAGATGAGCGGCCGAGAGCTGGCGCAGCGGCTGCTCGCCGCCCGGCCGAGCGCCCGGCTCATCTACATGTCCGGGTACACCGACGGCGCGCTGCTGGAGCACGGCGTGCTCGCGGACGGCACGATGTTCCTCCAGAAGCCGTTCTCCTCCGAGGAACTCGCGCGGAAGGTGCGCGAGGTGCTCGAGGCGCCGGACACCGTCGCGCAGTCAGCCTGAGGACGACTCGGGCAGCGGCTCGTCCTCGGCGAGGCGCCGCTGCACGACACTCCGCGAGAGCACGCCGACGAGCCGGCCCTCGTCCGTAACCGGAACGCGCTCGAGGTCGCGGTCCTCGAGCGCCTGGAAGGCGGCGTCGAGCGGCGTCTCGGCGTCGAGCGTGAAGAGCGGCTCCTCGGCCACCTCGGCCAGGGTCGTCGCGCGCGGGTCGCGCCCCGCCGCGACGACCTCGCGCACGAGCGTCTTGCGCGTGATCACGCCGACCAGCCGGCCGTCGTCGCAGACGAGGACGGCCCGCACCTCGGGTCGCGCCAGCAGCTCGCCCGCCTGCTGCGCGCTCGCGTCGGCCGCCAGCACCTTCGGGTCCGGCAGCATCGCTTCCCGAACACGTGTCATGCGGCCGCCGGCATCAGGGATAGAGGCCGCGTGCCTCGATCGCCCCGGCGACCTCGCGGATCGCCACCACGAGGGAGGCGGCGCGGAGGCTGACGTCGCTTTCCTCCGAGAGCTCCCAGACGCGGTCGAACGCGTCGTAGAGCATCTCGGCGAGCTTGAACCTGATCTCGTCCCGCCCCCAGAACAGGCGCCCGAGATCCTGCACCCACTCGAAGTACGAGACCGTCACGCCGCCCGCGTTCGTGAGGATGTCCGGCAGGACGAGGATGCCGCGCTCGGCGAGGATTGCGTCCGCCTCGACCGAGGTCGGACCATTCGCGCCCTCGGCGACGAGACGCGCGTGGATGCGCCAGGCGTTCTCCTCCGTCACCTGGTCCTCGCGGGCGGCGAGCACGAGGATGTCGCACGGCATCTCGAGCAGCTCCGCGTTCGAGACGTGCTCGGCCCCGGGGTACCCCTCGAGCCTGCCGTGCCGGCCGACCCAGTCGCGGAGCGCAGGGACGTCGAGTCCACGCTGGGCGACCACGCCGCCGGAGGCGTCAGAGACGGCGATCACCGGCGCTCCCCGGTCGGCGAGCTCCTGGGCGGCGATCCCGCCCACGTTGCCGAAGCCCTGCACCACGCAGCGCTGCTCGGCCACGTTCATCCCCAGGCGGTCGCACGCGCGCTCGATCACCATCACGACGCCGGCGCCGGTCGCCTCGTGGCGGAAGACGGAGCCTCCGATCGCGATCGGCTTGCCGGTGACGATCTCGGGCACGGCGTAGCCCTTCTGCATCGAGTAGGTGTCCATCATCCAGGCCATCGTCTGCTCGTTCGTGGCCATGTCCGGAGCGGGAATGTCCTCCTGCGGCCCGATGATGGGCAGCAGCTCCGACGTGTAGCGGCGTGTCAGGCGCTGGGCCTCAGCGGGCGAGAGCGCACGCGGATCGCAGCGCACGCCGCCCTTGGCGCCGCCGTACGGAAGCCGAAGCAGCGCGCACTTCCAGGTCATCCAGACCGCGAGCGCGGCGCACTCGCCGAGCGTCACCCCGAGGTCGTAGCGGATGCCGCCCTTCGTCGGCCCGAGCACGCTCGAGTGCTGCACGCGGTAGCCGGCGAAGCAGCGGAACTCGCCGGAGTCGAGGTGGACCGGGATCGAGACGATCGCCGCTCGCTCGGGAAAGCGGAGCCGTTCGGCCACGGCCGGACTGGCGTCCGCGTCCGGCAGCGCCTGCTCGAAC
>JBOHAW010000073.1:0-7192 GCA_050697975.1 Gaiellaceae bacterium | reverse complement strand
GCTCCGCCCCGTCGCGCGTCGGGACGCACGTACATGTCGCCGAGCCGCACCGGGCCGCGCCCGTCGCGCCAGGCGAGCGCGAAACCGACGGCCTCGCCGTCCCGCTCGGCCAGCAGCGCGCCGCCCTCGTCGACGACGGTCACGATCTCCGGCTCGTGCGCCTCCCAGGATTCGTCCATCCACTCGGGCGGCGGCGAGTCGGCGTAGAAGGCGTCGCGCAGCTCCTTCAGGAGCGGCAGGTCGGCTGCGGTCGCGACGCGGACTTTCACGCGACTCGCAGACCGACGAGCAGGTAGTGCGCGGTCAGGTTCTCGAACGGGGCAAAGCGGGAGCCGATGGCACGGACCTCCTCGGTCGACAGATCACGGCCGCCACCATAGAACGCCGACACCGCCTTGCGCAGACCGAGGTCGCCGGCCGGCCAGGCGCGCGGCCGCGCGAGGTGGCGGGCGAGGAACCAGTCGGCCGTCCACTCGCCGAGCCCGCGCACCGAGGAGATGCGCGACTTCACCTCGACGTCCGCCAGGGTCGCGAGGCCGTCGAGGTCGAGCTCGGAGCATGCGAGTCCGACGACGTACTCGGCCTTGCGCCGGGAGAAGCCGAGCCCCACGAGGACGTGCTCGTCCGCCCCGGCGAGCCGCGCGCGGGTCGGGAAGGCGAACGCGTGCTCCGCTCGCTCGCCGAAGCGCTCGATCAGCCGGCTCCGGACGGCGAAGGCCGCGAAGAGGGAAACCTGCTGGGCCGTGATCGACGTGACCAGCGACTCGAACGGATCGGGTGCGACGGCCGGGCGCAGACCTCGCAGCCGCTCGACGAGCCCTACCAGCACCGAGTCCGACGCCGCGAACGCCTCGAAGGCTCGGAGGTCGAAGTCGAGTCCGAGCAGCCGGCGAACGACGGGCTCGGTCTCGTCGTCGAGCGGCTCGACCAGGACTCCGCCCGGCGCGGCGGTGATCCGCACCTCGCGGCCGCCGACCACTCGGTGCAGTCCGCCGTCGTGCCACAGGTTGGCCAGGTCCGGCCCGAACGCGCGAAAGCGCTCGGTCGAGAGCGCGAAGTCGTACGGGTCTGGAACGGAGAGGAGCAGATCCGAGAGGCTAGCGACGGCCCCGCGGCCACAGAGCCGCCGCCGCTCGTGTTCTCTGCCCGCTCACCATGCGCGCGCTGTGTAAGAGCGACACCAGCCGAACGTAAGAGACTGTAAAACCGGTCTAGGAACTTGGGTTCGGCACGCCGGCCGGCAGCAGCGACGGATCGATCCACGGCCCTCCCGCTCGCCTGCCGAGGTCGGCAAAGGTGGTCTGCCCGAGGAGTGCGATCGTGGCGTCGCGGACGTCCTCCCAGACCTCGCGGAGCGTGCAGCCGACCATCATCGGACAGGGCTCGGGGTGCTTGCGCGTGGCGCACCCGATCGGGGCGAGCTGACCCTGGAACAGCCGCACGACTCGCTCGAGCGTGATCTCCTCGGGCACGTGGTTGAGCTGGTAGCCGCCCGCCGGCCCTCGCTCGGAGCGGACGAGTCCCGCCATGCGCATGACCGGCATCACCTGCTCGAGCACCGACTGGGGGACGGCCGTCCGCCGGGCGAGCTCCTCGAGCTTCAGCGGCCCTCCGTCGGCAAGAGTCAGCGCCAGCACGGCGCGAGTGGCGTAGTCGGTCCGGCGCGAGATCCACATCACGTCTCCTAGTCGATTGGCTGGTTGACAGCTGGCCGGGGCCACAACTACATTCCGGTCATGCCTGCAATGTTGACAAGCTATGTAAACATTGTCAAGACAAGGAGCGTGCTAATGCCTCGACGGCGCGATCTCTTCCTCGTCTCGCTCACCGCGGCACTCGCCCTCGCCTTCGCCGCCGCCGGCTGCGGCGGAGAGGATTCCGTGGACGGGGCCGGCGCCACCGGCGGCGGCACGAAGCTCACGCTCGTGGCCTACTCGACGCCGCAGGAGGCCTACGAGGAGATCGTCCCGGCCTTCCAGGCGACCGTGGAGGGAATGGGCGTATCGTTCGACCAGTCGTACGGAAGCTCGGGCGAGCAGAGCCGCGCCGTCGAGGCGGGCCTGCCGGCCGACGTCCTCGCATTCTCGCTCGAGCCCGACATCACGCGCCTCGTCGAGGCCGGGCTCGTCGCCGAGGACTGGAAGGAGGACGAGTACGACGGCATGGTGACCGAATCGGTCGTCGTCTTCGCGGTCCGCAAGGGCAACCCGAAGAACATCCGCACCTGGGACGACCTCGTCCGGGACGACATCGAGGTGATCACGCCGAACCCGTTCACCTCGGGCGGCGCGCGCTGGAACCTGATGGCGGCCTACGGCGCGAAGCGCGAGGAGGGGAAGACGCACGAGCAGGCGGTCGAGTTCCTGGGCGACCTTCTCGCCAACACGCCGGTGCAGGACAAGAGCGCGCGCGAGGCGCTCCAGACGTTCGTCGGCGGCAAGGGTGACGTGATGCTCGCGTACGAGAACGAGGCGATCATCGCGCAGCAGAAGGACCAGGAGCTCGACTACGTCGTCCCCGACGCGACGATCCTGATCGAGAACCCGGTCGCGGTCCCGACCGAGAGCGGCGCGAAGGCCCAGGCATTCGTCGACTTCCTGCGCACGCCGGCGGCGCAGCGGATCTTCGCCGGGAAGGGCTACCGGCCCGTCGTCGAGGCCGTGCTCGGAGAGTTCGACTTCCCGCAGCCGCCGGGCCTCTTCACGATCGAGGACGTCGGCGGCTGGGCCGAGGTGAGCGAGCGCTTCTTCGACCGCGAGAACGGGATCGTGGCCAGGATCGAGGCAGGGCTGGGAGTCTCCACTGAGTCCAGCTAGGGCAGCGGCGCTTCGCCTGCCGGCCAGGCGCGCCCAGCGGCAGGGCTCGTCCCTCGCGCTGGGCGTCTCGACCGGCTACCTGAGCCTGATCGTCCTGATCCCGCTCGCCGCCGTCGTCTGGCGCTCGACCGCGGGCGGAGCGGACGGGTTCTGGCGCGCGATCTCGAGCCCGCAGGCGGTGGCCGCGCTCAAGCTGACCTTCCTCGCCTCGCTGGCCGTGGTCGTGATCAACGTGGTCGCCGGAACGCTGATCGCGTGGGTGCTCGTGCGCGACACGTTCCGGGGCAAGCAGATCGTCAACGCGCTCATCGACCTTCCCTTCGCCCTCCCGACGATCGTGGCCGGGCTCACCCTCCTCGCCCTCTACGGGCCCAGAGGACCGGTCGGGGTCAATGTCGCGTACACGAGGGGGGCGATCCTGCTCGCGCTCCTGTTCGTCACGCTCCCGTTCGTCGTCCGAGCCGTGCAGCCGGTGCTGCTCGGGCTCGACCGCGACATGGAGGAGGCGGCTGCGTCGCTCGGCGCGAGCGGGCCGACCATCTTCCGGCGGATCGTCCTGCCCAACCTGCGGCCGGCGATCATCTCCGGCGCCGCCCTCGCCTTCGCTCGCGCGGTGGGCGAGTTCGGCTCGGTCATCCTCATCTCCGGCAACATCCCCTTCCAGACCGAGGTCGCCTCCGTCCACATCTTCGGCCAGATCGAGAGCGACAACGTCACCGGTGCGGCGGCGGTGTCCGTCCTCCTGCTCGCGCTCTCGTTCGTCGTCCTCTTCGGCCTCGACGCCCTGCGCCGATTCGGATCCAAGCATGAGCACTAGGATCGCGCTGCGCGGCACCGCGCTCGCCTACCTCGGGCTCCTCCTCGTGGCTCCGCTCACGCTCGTCTTCTGGCGCACGTTCGAGCACGGCCTCGGGGCCGTCTGGGAGGCGGCGTCGCGCCCGAGCGCCCTCCACGCGCTCTGGCTCACCGTCCTGATCGCGCTGATCGCCGTTCCCGCCAACACCGTCTTCGGCGTGCTCTGCGCGCTCGTGCTCGTGCGCCGGCGATTCCGGGGCAAGGCGCTCCTGAACGCCGCCATCGATCTCCCCTTCGCCCTCTCGCCGGTCGTCGTCGGCCTCGCGCTCATCCTCGTGTACGGGCGCACCGGGTGGTTCGGCGGCTGGCTCGCCGACCAGGGCATCCGGGTCATCTTCGCCCTGCCGGGGATGGTGCTCGCGACCGTCTTCGTCTCGCTTCCGTTCGTCGTGCGCGAGGTCGTCCCCGTCCTGCGCGAGATCGGAACGGACCAGGAGGAGGCGGCCTGGACGCTCGGCGCCTCGCCGTTCGCGACCTTCCGGCGCATCACACTGCCAGCGATACGCTGGGGCGTGATCTACGGCGTCGTGCTCACGACGGCGCGCGCACTCGGCGAGTTCGGCGCCGTCTCCATCGTCTCGGGGCGCCTGGCCGGGAGGACGGAGACGCTCACGCTTCACGTCGAGCAGAGCTTCCAGCGCTTCGACCTCGTCGGCGCCTACACGGCCTCGGTCGAGCTCGCCCTCCTCGCCCTCGTCGTGCTCATAGCCATGAGCCTGTTTCGAAAGGAGAAGAGCAATGGCGATCGCAGTTCGCCAGGTCACGAAACGGTTCGGTGACTTCACCGTGCTGGACAACGTCTCGCTCGCGATCGCGAGCGGCTCGCTGACGGCGCTGCTCGGGCCGAGCGGAAGCGGCAAGTCGACGCTCCTGCGCCTGATCGCGGGGCTCGAGCAGCCGGACAGCGGCGAGATCGCGATCGCGGGCGAGGACACGGCCGCCCTGTCCCCGCAGAAGCGCGGGGTCGGCTTCGTCTTCCAGCACTACGCCGCGTTCAAGCACCTGACGGTGCGCGAGAACATCGCGTTCGGGCTCAAGATCCGCCGGCGCCCGAAGCGCGAGGTGCGGGAGCGGGTCGACGAGCTGCTCTCGCTCGTCCAGCTCGAGGGCCTCGCCGAGCGCTATCCGTCGCAGCTCTCGGGCGGCCAGCGCCAGCGCATGGCGCTCGCCCGCGCGCTCGCGGTCGAGCCGCGCGTGCTCCTCCTCGACGAGCCCTTCGGGGCGCTCGACGCACGCGTGCGCAAGGAGCTGCGCACCTGGCTGCGCCGGCTGCACGACGAGGTGCACGTGACGACCGTGCTCGTGACGCACGACCAGGAGGAGGCGATGGAGGTGGCCGACCGCGTCGCCGTCATGAACCACGGCCGCATCGAGCAGACGGGCAAGCCCCGCGACCTCTACGAGCATCCGACGAACGAGTTCGTGATGAGCTTCGTGGGCCCCGTCAACCGCTTCGGCGAGACGTTCGTGCGCCCGCACGACCTCGAGCTCAAGCTCGCGGCGAACGGGACGAGCGAGGCGGCGGTGATCGAGCGCATCGTCCACCTCGGCTTCGAGGTGCGCGTCGACCTGCTCCTGGACGACGGCCGCCGCGCGCTCGCGCAGGTGACCCGCAACGACGCGGAGGAGCTGGCGCTCGACGAGGGTCAGACGATCTTCGTCCGCCCGAGCCGCTCGACCGTCTTCAGCGAGTAGCCTCAGGCGCGGCTCGCGGGCCTCGCCGCACCTCGCGCCCGTCAGCTCAGCGCGCGCGCGGCAGGCAACCCTTGTGGCTCAGAGCCACTAGGACGTGTCTCCTAAGTCGGTGAGCCAGAGCAGCACGGCTGCGAGGACGAGGCCGCCGCGGTAGACGATGGCGTGCTTGTCGTATCTGGTGGCCAGCCCGCGCCAGTGTTTGAAGCCGTTGAAGGCGCGTTCGATGACGTTGCGTCCGCGGTAGGCGGTGCGGTCGTAGGTCACCGGTCGGCCGCCGGATGAGCCGATGCGCTTGCGGTGGGCTTTCTGGTCGTCGGGCTCGGGGATCACGCTGCCGATGCCGCGGGTCCTGAGGTGAGCGCGGATCGCGCGCGAGGAGTAGCCTTGTCGGCCAGCGGTCGGGCCGGGTCCGTGGCCGGCCGATCGTGCGCTGGACACGCAGGTGCGCGAGCAGCGGCAACATCATCGGCGCGTCACCGGCCTGGCCGGGGGTGAGCAGGATGGCCAGCGGGCGGCCCCGTCCGTCGACGGCGGCGTGGATCTTCGTGCTCAGCCCGCCGCGCGAGCGGCCGAGGGCGTGATCGCCCGGTTCGTCGGGGCAGCAGCGCGGATTCTTGGCATTCGACACCGCCCCTGTGTGCTCGACGAGCACGGTCCGATCCTCCCGGGCACGGCGCTTGGCCGTAGCCGAATGCTGGTGCGCCCGCACGATCGAGGAGTCGACCGACACGTTCCAATCCCACCCGACCGGCCGTGTCGGCCTCAGCCTAAATCACGCGCAACAGCTTGTCCCACGTGCCATCGGTCGCGAAGCGATGATGCCGCTTCCACACCGTCTGCCACGGCCCGAACCGCTCCGGGAGATCACGCCACGCCACCACCCCGGTCCGATACCGGAACACGATGCCCGCGACCACCTGACGATGATCGCGGCACGGACGACTACGACCCACCGCCTGAGGCATCGACAGCTCGATCCAAGCCCACGCAGCCTCGCTGAGTTCAGCTGAACGCGTCACCTGGCCAGATTGGGGCAATCACCATCGACCACTTGGGAGCCACACCCTAGTTGACTGCTGACGAGACGTGTTGACGTGGGACGAGTGGCGGATACCGCAGTGCCTGAACAGGTCGAGGACGTAAGCGGAGCAGACCGGGCCAGAGCGGATGTGGAGTGGGGTGGGACGCCAGCGGCGCTAGGCACCTCCGGCGCGACGTGGCACGATCTCGCAGTGACCAGCAGACCCGCCGCGGCGCAGCACCTGCGCGACCTCGCGCGGCTGCGCCGCGTCCGCGACCGGATCGACCGCGAGTACGCGCAGCCGCTGGACGTCGAGGCGCTTGCCCGCGGCGCGCACATGTCGGCCGGGCACCTCAGCCGCAAGTTCCGGCTCGCCCACGGCGAGTCGCCGTACGCCTATCTGATGACACGGCGCATCGAGCGCGCGATGGCGCTGCTGCGTCGTGGCGACCTCAGCGTCACCGAGGTCTGTTTCGAGGTCGGCTGCTCGTCGCTGGGCACGTTCAGCAGTCGCTTCACCGAGTTGGTCGGTGTGCCGCCCAGCACCTATCGGGGCCACGCGGCGCGCGCGACGGCGGGGATGCCGTCGTGTGTGGCGAAACAGGTGACCAGACCGATCAGGAATCGAGAAGCGCCGCTCACCGAGCCATAGTTAGCGTGCCGGCCACGTACACACCGGGTCGATGTGACCCACGACTTCAGGAGTGACCATGACCGGCTCTTCCACCCAGGGAATCAAGACCGTGCTGCATCCCGTGTCCGACCTGGCGACGGCCAAGGCGGTGTACGCCGCCCTGCTCGGCGT
>JBOHAW010000072.1:0-11863 GCA_050697975.1 Gaiellaceae bacterium | reverse complement strand
GATCGGCGGCACGAGCGCGCTCGATCGCCCCGGCGTGCTCCGAAGCGCCGACGAAGGCGAGCGCCTCGAGCGCCCAGGGCTCGGTCGCGCGCCGAAAGCGGTGGATCGAGCGCGGCGAGCCGTCGGGCGGAGGCTCGGCCCTCCGCAGGGCAGACGACAGGCGAGCGAGCTCGTTCGAGATGGGCAGGCGCCGGAGGGCGTCGCCGAACACGGCGACGAGGCGCGTCTCGGCCGTGCCGGCTCGGTCGAGCAGCTCGACCGAGCCCCCGAGCGGGGCGAGCAGGCCGAGCTCGTCGAGGCGGCGGTAGCCGGCGGCGGAGACCCGCTCGAGCTCGGCGAGGATTCGCTCGCCCGCCGGCTCGGTCACGCGGTCGCCGTGCTCGCGGACGAGGCGCTCGGTCGCCTCGTCGAGCCGGAAGCCGAGCTCGTCCTCGAGTCGCACGGCGCGCAGCAGGCGCAGCGGGTCGTCGGCGAAGACAGTTGGCGACACGGCGCGGAGCACCCGTGCCTCCAGGTCCGCCTGTCCGTGGAACGGGTCGACCGGCTCGCCCCCGGCGAGCGGCTCGGCGACGGCGTTCGCGGTGAAGTCGCGCGTTGCGAGATCGTCCTCGATCGTCCCCCGCAGGAGCGTGAAGTCGATCGTGCGGCCGCCGTCGAGCGCGACGCGCCAGGCGCCCCAGCGCTCCGAGAGCGAGAACGGCGCCCCGCCGACACGGCGTGCGCACGCCCTGGCGGCGCGCTCGGGCTCCCGGCACGCCACGTCGAGGTCGAGCAGCGGCCTGCCGAGCAGCGCGTCGCGCACGGCGCCCCCCACGACCCAGGCCTCCTCGCCGGCGAGCAGGTCCGCGACGAGCTCACGCATCGACGACCGTCCTGCGCGCCCGCTCCGGCCCGGATTCGATGCCGCAGACGAGCTCGTACGTGATCGTCCGGGCCACGGCCGCATGCGACTCCAGCAGCACGCCCTGGCCGGCGAGCACGACCGGCGTTCCCAGCGGCAGCTCGCGCTCGAGCTCAACCGCGAACGCGTCCATCGAGATCGTCCCGACCACGCGGCGCAGCTCGCCGGCGACGCGCACCTGGGTGCCCGTGAGGTCGCGCCGGAAGCCGTCGCCGTAGCCAACGGGGACGATCCCGATCCAGGTCTCGCGCTCGGCGACGTAGCGCCTTCCGTAGCCGGTGCTCTCGCCAGGCCCGAGCCGCTTCACCTGCGCCAGGTGGCTGCTCCAGGAGAGCACGGGCTCGAGCCCGTCGCGTGCGGGGTCCTCGCCGAACGGCGAGAGCCCGTAGAGCGCGATCCCGCACCGGGCGGCATCGAAGCGCGCGCCCGGATAGCGAAGCGCTCCCGCGCTGTTCGCGAGGTGGCGTTCGAGGTGAGCGTACTCCGCCGTCGCCGACCGGAAGCGCTCGATTTGCCCCTCGGTGAAAGCGGCATCGCAGTCCGCGCTCGCGAGGTGGCTCATCAGGCCGACGACCTCGGCCGGCGGATGAGGCAGCTCGGAGAGCCCCCAGCGGCCCATGCCGGTGTCGAGCTTCAGGTGCACGCGCACGCCCGCCGGGATCTCCTCGTCGGCGATCACGAGCTCGAGCCGCGACTCGCGCGCGGCGGCGACCTCGCGATTCGAGACCGGTCCCATCACGACAATGCGCGCGGTCGGGTACTCGTCGCGGAGGACGAGCGCCTCCGGCACGGTGGCGACGCAGAGCGCCCTCGCGCCCGCCCCGACCGCAGCGCCGGCGACGTCCACGGCGCCGTGCCCGTAAGCGTCGGCCTTCACGACCGCCCAGAGCTCCGCTCCGTCGAGCGCGCGCCGGAGCGTTCGCGCGTTGCGGCGCAGCGCCCCCAGGTCGATCGTGATCTCGGACCTATGCACGCCGGTAGTTTCGCGCCAGCTCGGACACGTACCTGCGCCCGAGGCCGTCCGCGTTCGCCGCGACCCACTCGCGAAAGCTCTCGCGGCCGGTCGGAGGGGCCGCGGACACGAGCAGGCTGCCCGTCAGACCGTCCAGCTCGTCGCGGGTGAGGAGCACGTCTCGCCGAATCCTCCCGATCAGCGCGGAGAGCGCGAGCGCGACCCGCGGACTCACGCGAACGAGCGGCCGCTCCGCGCCCACCGCCGTGCCGACGAGCCGCACCAGCTCGGCGAACGTGTAGACCTCCGGCCCCGCGGCGTCCACGACAGCGTCGGACTGCGCGGCTCCGGCGGCGACCGCCAGCGACGCCGTGTCCTCAGCCGAGACCGGCTGGACGCGGTAGTCGCCGGCACCGGGGAGGAGGAAGACGGGCAGCCGGCGCAGGATCCACGCGATGTTGTTCACGAGGATGTCCAGGCTGCCGAAGATCAGCGTCGGCCGGACGATCGCGTGGGAGAGCCCCGACTCGCGCAGCTCGCGCTCGAGCACCGCCTTGCCCCGGAAGTACGGGAGCGGCGAGTCCTCCGAGGGGTTGGTCACGCTGAGATGGACGATGCGGCGCACGCCTGCCTCGCCGGCCGCGGCAAACAGACGGCGCGTGTTCTCGATCGCGCGCGCGAACGTCACGTCGCCGCGCTCGAAGCGCACCCAGTACGTGTTGTAGAGCACGTCGGCGCCGCGCAGGCTCTCGGCGAGCGCGCGCCCGTCGTCGAAGCGCAGCGGCGCCTGCTCCAGCCGGCTGGCAGCGTTCCGACGCCGGGTCAGCGTCCGGACGCGCCGGCCGTCGGCGAGCAGGCGCCTGGCGATGTGGCGTCCGGTGTAGGAGAAGGCCCCGGTGACGACGTCGAGGTCGCTCAAGCGAGCGCGCGCGGAAGGGCTCCGATCACGTCGCTCGCGACCAGACCGGCCTGCTCGGGGACGAGGCTCGCGGCGACGGCCTGCGCGACTGCACCCGCCGCCGCGGCGAGGCGGGCGTCCATCCCCTTGGCGAGGAACGCGGCGATGATCCCCGTCAGCACGTCGCCCGTTCCGGCCGTGGCCAGCGCCGGCGAGTTCAGCTTCCGCACCAGCGGCTCGGCTCCCGGAGCCCCGACGAGCGTGTCGGCGCCCTTCAGGAGCACGATGCAGCGGAAGCGCTCGACCGCCCTGCGCAGGGCCTCGAGCCGGTGCTCGTCGACCCAGCTCGACTCCTCGCCGAGGAGCCGGCCGAGCTCGCCGCTGTGCGGCGTCAGCACCGTCGGCGCTTCTCGCTCCAGCGGCTCCAGGTCGAAGAGCGCGTCGGCGTCCACGACGGCGGGCAGGTCGACCTCGGCGAGGAGGCGTCGTACCAGCGCCTGCTGCTCCGGGCCGCGGCCGAGCCCGGGACCGACCGCGAACGCCCGGGCGCGTTTCGCCGCCTCCCAGACCTCGTCCAGCGGCCGCTTCACGGCTTCGAGCAGCCGCGTCTCGACCACCGGCAGCACCTCCGGCGGAGCGGCGACGGTCACGTACCCCGCGTCCGCCCGGAACGCGGCCTCGGCGGTCAGGCAGACGGCGCCGGTCATGCCCGGCGATCCGCCGACGACGAGCACGGCGCCCGCCGTGTACTTGGTGTCTTCGGGCCGCTTGCGCGGGACGAGCCCGAGGATGTCGCGCGTGACGAGCCGGTGCCCCGTCCCGGCCGGCTCGAGCCCGATGTCCACCGCGACCACCTCGCCCGCGTGGAAGCGGCCCGGTGCGACGTGGAGCCCGACCTTCGGCCCGTGCATCGTCACCGTCAGCCCGGCACGCACGGCAGAACCCGGCACCTCTCCGGTCGACGCGTTCACACCTGAAGGGACGTCGACCGAGACGACCGGCGCGCCCGCGCCGTTGATCGCCTCGATCAGCGCCACCGCTTCCGCCCGCGGCGCCTCGCGCAGCCCGGTGCCGAGGAGCGCGTCGACGACGACGTCGGCGCCGGCGGGATCCGTCGTCTCGGCGGCGTCACGACCCTGCTCGGCGAGAATGCGCGCGGCGATTCTGCCGTCGCCGCCGTTGGCGCCCCCGCCGCAGACGACGCCGATGCGGCGCGCGTCCGGGAACCGGGCGAGCACGCAGTCTGCGACGGCGCGGCCAGCGCGCTCCATCATCGCCTCGACGTCGTGCCCCGCCTCGGCCGCTCGCATCTCGTCGGCCGTGTAGAGCGGCTCAAGCATCGGCGTCCTGCACGAGGCAGATCGCCGCCGCGAGCTCGCGCGAGTGCGTCATCGAGAGGTCGATCGCACCCGCATTCACCTTCTCGGCCCAGGCCTTCGTACGCCCGTGCAGCCGGACGCCCGGCTTCGGCCGCCCCACGATCTCGATCTCCTTCCACGTGAAATAGACGCCGGAGCCGAGCGCCTTGCCGACCGCCTCCTTGCCCGCAAAACGCCCCGCATAGCTTTCGGCCGGGTTCGCGCGCGAGTCGCAGTAGGCGCGCTCCGCCTCGGTGAAGCAGCGCTCCTTGAAGCTCGGGTGACGCTCGAGCGCGCGCCGGATCCGCCCGATCTCGATGAGGTCGATGCCCACCCGCATTCGCGCCTACAGGGCGCGCTCGACCCACTCGGGCAGCGCTGCGATCGAGTTCAGGATCGCGTCGGGCGTCACGCCGGAGCGCTCGACCGCGTCCGGGCGGAACTTCCCCGTGCGCACGAGGATCGTCCGGAGGCCGCAGGCCTGTGCGCCCAGGATGTCGCTCTCGTAGTCGTCGCCGACCATCCACGTCATCCCGGGCTCGGCGTCGAGAGCCTGGAGCGCGGTATCGAAGTAGGCCGTGCTGGGCTTGCCGAGGACGACCGCCTCGGTCTGCGCCGCGTATTCGAGACCGGCCACGTACGCGCCGGCGTCGAGCAGCGGGCCCTGGCGTGTCTGCCACCAGCGATTCTTGTGCAGGCAGTAGAGCTCGGCCCCGTCCACGAGCTCGTGGAACGCGCGCGCGAGGTTCATGTGCGAGAAGACGCGGTTCGTCTCGGCTCCCTCGTCGGCACCTCCGATCAGGACCGCTTGAGCGTTCTCGCCCACGAGCTCGACGCCCTCGAGCTCCTCCACGACGGCCGACATCGTCAGTGCGAGCACGCGCTTGCCGGCCAGCGCCTGCGCGGCGGCGCGCGGCGTCGTCTGCAGCTCGTCGTCTTCGAGCTCGACGCCGAGGCGGCGCAGCTCCTCGGCAAGCGCGGTGCGCGTGTGAGTCGTGTTGTTCGTGACGAAGCGGAGCCGGTGTCCGGCCGAGCGCAGCCTCGCTACCGCCGCGGCGCCGCCGGGGATCGCCTCCCCCGAGACGTGGAGCACGCCGTCGACGTCGAGCAGAATGGCGGCCATGGAGCGCGAGTCTATTCGGGTCACCCGCTCGGTCGCGGTGCCGCTGTCGGAGATCGAGCTCCGGTTCTCGCGCTCGAGCGGCCCGGGCGGCCAGCACGCGCAGAAATCGGAGACGCGGGTGGAGGCGGTCTTCGACGTCGAGGCCTCGTCGGCGCTGACCCCGGCCCAGAAGCGGCGCGTCTCGGCGAAGGCGGGAAGCGTGCTCCGCGCCGTCGCGCAGGACGAGCGCAGTCAGTTTCGCAACCGCGAGCTCGCGATCGAGCGGGTCGTCGAGGCGCTTCGCGAGGCGCTGCACGTCGAGCGGCGGCGCGTGCCGACCCGGCCGAGTGCGGCGGCGCGCGAACGGCGACTCGACGAGAAGCGCCGCCGCGGCGAGCAGAAGCGTCTACGCCGGCCGCCCGGCGCGTGAGCGACCGGCGCCGGCAGCCGCATAGATCGGTTTCCGCTGATCCTCCAGACGGGTGATGCGCAATTCCCGATCGCATGGCGACATGAGAGGTGCCGTGATCAGCGACCTCGACCGCCAGGCGCAGACGGAGACGGGATTCGGGACGGGCCTTCGAGCTCATCTTCTCCATCTCCGCGAGCCCGGGCGCGACGGCCAGGCCGCGGCCGACGAGAATCGCGAGTCGTCTGATCACCACGAGCCGCCGCGGGGCGGGGAGCCGCAGCCCGCCCCCGCGGCAGCCGATCTCGAGGAGCGCATCCGGACGCTGGAAACGGCGGAGACCGAGCTGCTCGAATTCGCACGGCGGATCACCGACCAGCAGGCGGCGCTCGCCGAGGAGGCCGAGCGGCTGGAGGTCCGGGAGGCGGCGCTCGCGTCGGTCCGGGCACGGCGAGACGTGCGGGAGGTCCTGCGCGACCGCGCCGAGCAGCACGCCGACCTGCTCTGGGAGACGCTCGAGCTGGCGCTCGACGCGACGCGCCCGGACGGGAGCGCGGACGTGCACACACGATTGGCGGGGATGCGGACCCTGCTCGCGGTCGCCTACGGGGACACGCAGGCGCCCACTTCGCCCACCGAGCTCGGGGACGAGCTCGCCAAGCTCCGCCAGCGGCGCGCGGCTCGCGGGACACCCTAGAGGCCAACCATGGAGCGCGCCGTCACGCTCTGGGAACGCTACTCGCGAGATCGGACCGCCCGCTGGATCGGCCTGGCCTCGCTTCCGGCCGTGTGGCTCTCGATCGCCTGGGTCGACGCCCGCTTCCTCGTCTTCATCCCGCTCATCGCGCTTCTGATCGTGGGTGGGACGCGGATTCGCGAGCGCTTCTGGCCGCGGCCCGACGAGCCCGAGGAGTATCTCTAGGGGTTCCTGACGAAAAGGCCGGTCGTGCCCGAGCAAGGCGACTCCGGCCACGGCCACTCGGACCATTCGAGACGCCAGAAACCCGCACGGCGGAAGAGGTAGCGCGCGCGGAACAGGGTTGGGTCGCTCGGACTCGCCCTCAGCCGAATCACATCGCCTGCGCCGCGCGGCCCGTCGGCCCAGACCCCTACGTCACGCGAAGCGCCTGCCAGCGCCGGTCCCACTGGCCGGAGCGCGCCGTCGACCCACCTGCCTTCATAGAGGCGGATCTCGATCCATGCCCAGGTGCCGGCGATCACCGGCCTCGGTGTCACCTGGATGCGCGCGCAGAGCTTCGCCTCCGCCGCAGGCGCGAGCACGAGAACCGCAGCCGTCAGCGCGCCAAGCCGTCGAGCCATCGTCGCTTCCGCATGAGGCCGATCGTATTCGGAGTGGACGGCCTACGCGGCGAGCGGCACGGCCCGCGCAGTTGCGAGACCCTCCTAATAGATCGTCGCGGCGCTGCCCTGGAGCAGGAAGGGCAAGGCGCCCGGACGCACGCCGAGCACCCGCCCGGAGCGTCCATCCAGGATCGTCGTGGCCGATGCGCCCGACGGCCTGACGAAGAGGCGGCCGGCGACGTGGCTGAGCCCCTCGACGCGCTTGCCGGGGAATGCCTCGAAGAGCATGGCGCCGGACTGGTCGTACGCCCGCACGCTGCCGGCGTCGGGCGTGACGACGAGCGTCCGCGCCGCCACCGCGAAGGAGCCCGCCTGGGCGTCGATCGTGCGAGCGCTCCAGCTGCGCGTGTCGACGACCGTCAGGCCCGCGGGCTCCTGGACGAACCGGCGCGTCAGCGGGTCGATCCCCGCGTACCGCCAGCCCGACACGGCGAGCAGACCGCCGCCGAGCCACTCGGCGCTCCGGATCGGCCCCTCGAGGGTCTTCGCGCGCGCCTGGGTCTCTCTGTCGAATCCCCGGTACGCCACGGTCATGCCTACGAGCCCGACGACGGCGACGCGGTCGGCGTCGTCGACGACGAAAACGCGACGCCCACGGGCGTCGAGCGCGAGGCCGGGCTTCGACTGAACCCCGGGCGCGTAGCCGCCGCTGATGCCGTGGAGGGCGACGGCACGGATTCGCAGGCGGCCGTCGACGGTGACGAGCCGGGTGGTGCCCAGGCCGCGACGCGGGCCGAGCAGCAGGACGAGGGATCCGTGCAGGCGCGCGCCGCCGAGCACGGTGCCGGCGAGCTCACGCCGGCCGACCACTCTGCGCGTCGACGGATCGATCGCGTACACGGTGAGCTCGCCCGGCTGGTAGGCGCGGATCAGCGCGAGCACGCGCCCGCCGGCCCACGCGGTCGCCGCGACGTATCCCAGCTCGCCGCGGAGGGTCACGTCGCTCGCCGTCCTCATGTCGCGGACGTCGACGAGTCGCAGCGCGGCCGGCCGCCCGAGCGTCGGCCAGCCGCTGCTCCCGATCGCAAGCCTGCGCGGTCGGGCGAGAAGCTCCACGTGCCGGCGAATTCCTCCAGGGCAAGCCGCCGCCCGGTCCGCTCGAGCGAGCGGGCGTCGAACTCGACGAGCGAGCCGCGCCGAGCGTGACGGTTCCCGCCACTCGACCGTCGGACTTCCGGCGGAGGATCTACTCGACGGTGACGGTCTTGGCGAGATTCCGCGGCTGGTCGACGTTGAGGCCGCGGCGACGCGCGATCCGGTAGGCGAGCAGCTGAAGCGGCAGCACGGCGAGCACGGCCTGGAGGAAGGCCGGCGTGCGCGGCACGAAGATCACGTCGTCGGCGTGGTGCTGAATGTCCTCGTTGCCGTCCGTCGCGATCGCGATCACCTGAGCGCCGCGGGCACGCGTCTCCTGGATGTTCGAGACGACCTTGTCGTAGACGTGCGAGTCGGTGGCGACGCACACGACGGGCGTCTGGTCGTCGAGCAGCGCGATTGGCCCGTGCTTCATCTCGCCCGCCGAGTAGGCCTCGGTGGGGATGTACGAGATCTCCTTCAGCTTCAGCGCGCCCTCGAGGGCCACCGGCAGGCCGATGTGGCGCCCGAGATAGAGGAAGAACGGCTTGTCGAAGTGACGCTCGGCGATCTCGTCGATCGGGTGATCGCCGTCGAGGAACGCCTGCATCTTCTCCGGCAAGTTGTAGACCTCGTCGAGGATGAACGCGATCTCGTCCTCGGGCAGGGTCCGGCGCACCACCGCGAGCTTGATCGCGATCAGATAGAGGAGGGCCACCTGGGCCGTAAAGGTCTTGGACGCGGCGACGCCCATCTCGAGGCCCGCGCGCGTGTACAGGACGGAGTCGACCTCGCGTGTGATCTGCGTCCCCATCATGTTCGTGATCGCAAGCGTGTGCGCGCCCGACTCGCGCGCGAGGCGCATGGCCGCGATCGTGTCCGCCGTCTCGCCGGATTGCGAGATGCCGATCACGAGCGTGTCCCTCGAGAGCACGGGATTGCGGTAGCGCCACTCGCTCGCGATGTCGGGCTCCACCGGAACGCGGGCCCACTCCTCGATCACGTAGCGGCCGACGACGCCGGCGTGGTAAGCCGTGCCGCAGGCGAGGATGACGATACGGCGCAGGTTGCGCAGCCGCTCGTCGTCGAGGCCCAGGCCGTCGAGCTCGAGCCGGCTGTGCCTGACGCGCTCGCCGATCGTCTCGCGCACGGCGTCCGGCTGCTCGTAGATCTCCTTCAGCATGAACGTCTCGTACCCGCCCTTCTCGGCGCTCTCGTCGTCCCAGTCGACCTCGACCTCTTCACGCTCGAGGAGGGTTCCGTCGGCGGCCCGGAACACGGCGCCGGCGGGCGTGATCGCGACGATCTCACCGTCCTCGATCAGCTGCACGCGGCGCGTCTCGCGGAGGAACGCCGCGATCGACGACGCGAGGAACATCTCGCCCTCGCCCACGCCGACGACGAGCGGGCACTGGAGCCGCGCTCCCACGAGCAGATCCGGATGGTCGTGGTGCAGGACGACGAAGGCGAAATGGCCCTCGAGCTCACCGTAGGCGGCGCGGACGGCCTCGACGAGGTCGCCGGCGTCGTGGCGCTCGACGAGGTGTGCGACCACCTCGGCGTCGGTCTCGGAGCTGAAGACGTGACCCTCGGCGGTCAGTGCCTCCTTCAGCTCGCGGTAGTTCTCCACGATCCCGTTGAGGACGATCGCGAGCTTGCCGTCCTCGCAGCCCGTGAGCGGATGGGCGTTCTCCTCGGCCACGCGCCCGTGCGTCGCCCAGCGCGTGTGTCCGAGACCGGTGGTGGAGTGCGAGCCGTTCGAGCCGGCCGCCGCCTTCAGAAACTGGAGATTCCCGACCGCGCGCACGTAGTCGAGTGCGTCGTCCTCGCGCAGCGCGATCCCGGCCGAGTCGTAGCCGCGGTACTCGAGCCGCTCGAGACCCTGGATCAGCAGCGGCTTCGAGGGCCTGTCGCCGACGTATCCGATGATTCCGCACACCCGAAGCTCCTTTCAGACCCTGACTTCCGGGTGAAACACGAGATACTCGGCCGAAACGCACAGAGCCCGGCTGGTGTCGCCCTTCCTGCGTCGGAAGGCTCAGCCGAGCTCTCGTCGAACGAGAGAGGCGATGGTAGCACAGAGATTACGCGCCCTGGTAGCCGTTTCGGCCTCCGCGAGCACCCGGATCAGGGGCTCCGTGCCCGACGGCCGGACGAGCACACGACCTTCTCCGCCGAGCTCCGCGTTGAGCCGCGCGACCTCCTTCGCGACCGTCGCGGGAACCGACTTTTGCGCCACCCGGATGTTCTCCTTCACCTGCGGATAGCGCGGCATCACGGCAGCGGCTTCGGCGAGCGTGCGGCCCTCCAGCGCGGCGCAGAGGAGCAGGGCCGCAGCCAGCCCGTCCCCCGTCACGTGCCCCTCGAGGTAGATGACGTGCCCGGACTGCTCGCCGCCGAGCTTGCCGCCCTCGCGCCGGAGGGCCTCGAGCACGTAGCGGTCGCCGACGTCGGTCGTGACGACGCGGACGCCGCGCTCGTCCATGAGGCGGTGGAAGCCGAGGTTGGTCATCGTCGTGACCGCGACCAGGTCGACGCCGAGGTGGAGGGCGAGGAGCGCGACGATCTGGTCGCCGTCGACCGCCTCGCCGTCGGCGTCAACCGCGAGCATGCGGTCGCCGTCGCCGTCGAAGGCGACGCCGAGGTCGAATTCGCCCTCGCGCACGGTGCGCTGGAGCAGCGTGAGGTCGGTCGCTCCGCAGCCGAGATTGATGTTCGTCCCGTCCGGCTCGTCGCCGACGGTGGTCACCTCGGCGCCGAGCTGAGTGAACGCCTGGGGCGCGAGGCCGGAGTAGGCGCCGTTCGCGCAGTCGACGGCGACGCAAAGCCCTGAGAGGTCGGAGCCGAACCGCTCGACGACGTGCTCGAGGTAGCTGTCGGTGGCGACGTCGACGCGGTCGATCTCCCCTCCGCCCCGCACGGGCGCGTCGAGCAGCGCCTCGATCTCCTCCTCCGCGGCGTCGCTGAGCTTCTGCCCGTCGTGGTCGAAGAACTTGACGCCGTTGTACTCGGGCGGGTTGTGCGACGCGGTCAGGACGACGCCGAGGTCGAGCGCGAGCAGCGCGACCGCCGGCGTGGGCAGGACGCCCGCGAGCACAGCGTTTCCGCCCGCGGCGACGACGCCGCGCGCAAACGCCTCCTCGAGCTCGACCCCCGAGGCGCGCGTGTCGCGGCCCGCGAAGACCCGCCCGCCGCGCGACCAGAGCGTCGCCGCCTTCCCGAGTCGCTCGACGAGCTCGACCGTCAAGTCTTGGCCGACGACGCCCCGAACGCCGTCCGTGCCGAAATAGCGGCGCGCCACAGGCGCGGTGCCTAGCGCTTGGAGAACTGGGGCGCCTTGCGGGCCTTGTGGAGTCCGGCCTTCTTGCGCTCGACGATTCTCGCGTCGCGCGTCAGGAAGCCCTCGCGCTTGAGCGGCACACGGAGTTCCGGATCGGCCTCGACGAGCGCGCGCGCGATGCCGTGCCGGACCGCGCCGGCCTGGCCGGACGGGCCGCCGCCGTGCACGCGGACGCGCACGTCGAACGTTCCCTCGACGCCGGCCACCTTGAGCGGGGCCAGCACCATCTTCCGATGGAGGTCCCGTGGGAAGTACTCCTCGAGCGTACGGCCGTTGAACCACGTCGTGCCGTCGCCGGGGCGCAGGATCACGCGCGCGACCGACGTCTTGCGCTTGCCGGTGCCCTGGTACTGGGCGGGTGTCGCCACTACTTAACCTCCAACGGCTGCGGAGCCTGCGCGGTGTGCGGGTGCTCCGGGCCTGCGTAGATCTTGAGCTTCGTCAGCTGCCGCGCCGCGAGTTTGTTC
>JBOHAW010000071.1:0-9047 GCA_050697975.1 Gaiellaceae bacterium | reverse complement strand
GTGCCGCCGCTCGCGCCTGTGGACGGACGCCTGCTCGCCTGTCACGTCGACCCCTTCCGCGACACGTGAGCGCGCTCGAGCTCGAGGACGTCGTCGTCGAGTACGAGCGCCGGGGGCTCGACCCCGTGCGCGCGGTCGCCGGTGCGAGCATCGCGGTCGGACGCGGCCAGATCGTCGGCCTCGTCGGCGAGTCGGGCTGCGGCAAGTCGACGCTCGCGCGCGCGGCCGTCGGGATGGTCGCGCCGGTCGCCGGGACGATCCGCTTCGAGGGCCGCGACGTGCGACCGCTCACGCGCGGCGCCCGGCCACGTGAGCTCGCGCGCCTCCAGATGGTGTTCCAGAACCCGTTCTCGTCGCTCAACCCGCGCCGCAGGGTCGGCGATCAGATCGGCGAGGCGCTCGCGGTGCTCGGTCTCGCGCCGCGCTCGCAGCGTTCGGCGCGCGTGGCGGAGCTGCTCGCGCAGGTCGGACTCCCCGCGGGCGCGGCGCGCGACTACCCGCACGAGTTCTCGGGTGGCCAGCGGCAGCGCATCGCCATCGCCAGGGCGCTCGCCGCGAACCCGTCGGTGATCGTGCTCGACGAGCCCCTCGCCTCGCTCGACGCCTCGGCGCAGGCCCAGATCGCGAATCTCCTCGCCGCGCTTGCCCGCGACCTCCAGGTCGGCCTCCTCCTCATCTCGCACGACCTGGCCATCGTCCGCCACGTCGCCGACACCGTCGCGGTCATGTACCTGGGCCTCATCGCCGAGACCGCGCCGACGCGACAGCTCTGGGCGACGCCGCTCCACCCATACACCGAGGCCCTCATCGGCGCCGTGCCGCACGCCGACGGCGCCGGGACGCTGCCCGAGGCGCTGCCGGGTGAGGTGCCCGACCCCTCGCAACCCCCGGCAGGCTGCCGCTTCCACCCACGCTGCCCGTACGCGTTCGAGCCCTGCCCCTCGGAGGAGCCCCCGCTCGTGGAGCTGGCGCCGAAGCGGTCGGCCGCGTGCTGGCTCCAGCAGCCGGGCCAGACGCTGGCGCCTCCTGCGCTCAAGGCGCGGAGGCTTTCGCCCGCCGCGCGCGCGGAGTAAGGTCGAATTCCCCACCCCCAAGGTAAGGAGAAGCCATGCGACTCGGGGTCCGAAGCAAGGCTGCCGTCGCCGCCGGCCTCGCGCTCGCCGCTGCCACGGCCGCGTACGGAGCGGCCACGTCCGGGTCGGCCGCGCGCCGGGACACGCTCGTCGTCGACCGGTCGTTCGAGATCAGGACGTCCGACCCGCAACGCGCATTCGAGCCAACCGCGGCGATCGTCGATCGCGCGGTGTACGACACGCTGCTGACGTTCAGAGGCGGCGACGTCTCGCGCCCGGTCCTCCTCGTGGCGCGCGGCTACAGGGCCTCGAAGGATGCGAGGACGTACACGTTCGACCTTCGGCGCGACATCCGGTTCGCCGACGGGACGCCGATGACGGCGGCCGACGTCGTCTTCTCGTTCCAGCGCCTGATCAACCTCAAGGGGAACCCCGCTTTCCTGCTCACCGGCGTCACGGTCTCCGCGCGCGGCAGGTACACGGTGATCCTCCGCTCGAAGACGCCGAACACCGCGCTTCCCGCGATCGTGGCGAACACGTCGCTCGGGATCGTGAACTCGAAGCTCGCCAAGCGGCACGGTGCCACCTCCGCGCCCGGCGCCGACAAGACCGACAAGGCCGAGCGGTGGTTCAACTCGGCCGCGTCGCGCGGCGCGGGGAGCGGGCCGTACCTGCTCAGGCAGTACAGCACCACCTCGCAGATCGTGCTCGAGCTGAACCCGCGCTTCTGGGGGCGGATGCCAGCGTTCGAGCGGGTCGTGATCCGCAACATGGTCGCGCCGACCCAGTTCATCAACGTCCAGCGCGGGCGGCACGAGGTCGCGATCGACCTCTCCGCCCAGCAGGCGCAGTCGCTGCGGAACAACCGCCGCGTCCGGGTGACGACGCAGCCGTCCACCTGGGTCTTCTGGCTGTTCGCGAACAACAACCCGGCGATCTCGAGCGCGACGCCGAACAAGCGATTCCAGAACGCCGTTCGCTCCGCGCTCGACTATCCGTCGTTCGCCCGACTCGCGGGCGGCGGGGCGATCCAGGCCAGGGGGATCATCCCGTCGATGTTCCTCGGCGCTCTGCCGAGGGCGACGGTGCGCCGCGACCTCGCGAGGGCGAGGAGCGAGCTCGCCGCCTCGGGCGTCGGCGGCCAGACGTTCACGCTCGAGTACCCGAGCGACCTCACGATCAACGGCGTCGCCTTCGCCACGCTCGCCCAGCGTGTGCAGGCGAACCTGCAGGACATCGGGATCAAGGTCGAGCTCGCGGGCGCGCCCGTCGGCACGTGGCTCGACAAGTACCGCAACGGCACGATGGCCTTCGGCCTGTCGCTGTGGGGCCCGGACTATCCCGATCCGGCCGACTACCTCGCCTTCATGCCGGGCGAGCTCGTCGGCCTGCGCGTGGGCTGGCCGAAGGGCGCCGACCCGGCGCTCGAGCGGCTCGCCAACCGGGCGCGTGTCACCGCCAGCGACGCGGTTCGGGCGCCGCTCTACCGGCAGATCCAGCAGCGGCTGAACCAGTCGGGGCCGTACTTCCCGCTGATCCAGCCGACGCAGGTCTTCGCGGCGACGCGCGATCTCGAGGGCGCGGTCTTCAACGCGCTCTACTCGATCGACGTGCGCCTGCCGCGACCGGCGGGCTAGGCCGTACGCGTTCGTACCGGGGCGGCCGCTCGCGCGCGGCCGCCCCGGCTCACGCGTTGACGATCAGCTCGGGCGGAAACCGGTTCAGCTTCCGGCCGCCCTCCGGCTCGCAGACCACGACGTCCTCGATCCGGACGCCGAAGCGGCCGTCGACGAGAATCGACGGCTCGTCGGTGAACGTCATGCCCGCCTCGAGCGGCGTCTGGTCCTCCTCGGAGACGAATGGGCGCTCATGGACGTCCATGCCGATCCCGTGGCCCATGCGGTGCTTGAAGCTCGGCCCGTAGCCGCCCTCCTCGATCGGCCGCCGGCAGGCGTGGTTGACGTCGTTCGCCGGCGTGCCGGGGCGAAGCGCCGCGCGTCCCGCCTCCTGCGCGGCGAGGACGAGCTCGTAGGCGTCCCGTACCTCGGATCCCGGCTCCCCGACGCAGACGGTCCGGCCGAAGTCCGAGCAGTAGCCGTCCACGACCGCGCCGAAGTCGAACATGACCACGTCGCCCTCCTCCACGGGCACCGTGCGGGTCTCGTCGGCCGAGCTCTTCGGTCCGGTGAACCCCGTGAAGACGTGCGTGGTGAACGACGGGACCCGCGATCCGTGGACGCGCATGACGTGCTCGAGCTCCTCGACGAGCTCGAGCATGGACACGCCCGGGCCGACCTTCGGGGCAACTGCCGCCATCGTCGCGTCGCAGACGCCGCACGCCCGCTCCATCACCGCCAGCTCCTCGGAGCTCTTCGTCCGCCGGAGCTCGTTCACGAGCGGCGAGCCCGTGACGACCCGCTCGGGCGAGACGGCCTGCGTCAGCTGGATCAGGGTCTCGGCCCAGACTCGGTCGCCGACGGCCAGCGTCGCCGCCCGGCCGAGGCCGCGCGCCGTCTGCTCGAACAGCGCGGGCCCGTCGTCGCGCTCGTTCACGACCACGAGCTCGCCCGGCAGTTCGCCGGCGATGTCGAACAGCGTCATCATCCGCGGCAGCACGAAGACGGGCTCGCGGTCGGGGCCGAAGAAGGCCCCCGCGACCCAGCCGTGTGCGTACTGCGACTGACCGAACGTGGGAATCGTGCGCTCGACGCCAGTGAGGTACTCGAGATCGGACGACGGCGGGAGGAAGAGGAGGTCCACGCCGGCCTCGCGCATGCGGGCAGCCAGCCGTCGTCGTCGCTCGCCATAGTCGAACACGAGCCGCGAGTCTAGAGTTCAGGATGAGAGGCTGGTCGAACCGTCGTCCCGGATTGTCCAGCGCGGGTTGTGGGCGATCTCCCAGGGATGGCCGGCGGGATCGCTGAACACGCCCGAATAGCCACCCCAGAACGTCTCGGCCGCAGGGCGGGTGATTGTTGCGCCGGCGGCCTCGGCCTGAGAGAGGATCCGATCAACCTCCACCGGTGAGCGCACGTTGTAGGCCAGCGTGATTCCTCCCCAACCGCCGCTGTCCGAGACGGCCGTGTCCTCGGCCAGCTTGCCGCGATCCCAAAGCGCGACGATCATCCCGCCCGCCTGGAAGAAGACGACATCGTCATCGGGCTTCGCGCCAGTCGTCCAACCAAGCGCCTCATAAAAGGCTCGCGCCCGCGCGAGATCGGCCACCCCGAGGGTGATCAGGCTGACTCGTTGTTCCATGCCGTCTTTATACGCCTCGGGAGGAGCAGAGGGCTCGCCCGGCTTGCGGCCCGTCTAGGCTGGCAGGCGCAATGGAGCGCGCAGAGGTCGCGATCGTCGGCGCGGGGATCACGGGCCTGTCGATCGCCTGGCACCTGCTGAAGCGCGGCTTCCGGAGGGTCACGGTCTACGAGAAGACGGGCGTCGGCGCCGGCGCGTCCGGGATGCAACCCGGAGGCGTGCGCCAGCAGTGGGCGACGGCGGTGAACTGCCTGCTGGCGCGCGACTCGCTCGCCTTCTACCGGACCGCCGCGGAGCGGCTCGGCGCGCGGGTCGAGCTGCGGTTCCAGGCGTGCGGCTACGTGTTTCTCGCCCACTCGCCGGATGCGCTCGACCGGCTCGCGGCCGCCGTCGAGCTTCAGCGAGGCCTCGGCGTGCCGTCGCGCATCCTGTCGCCTGAGGAGGCGGCCGAGCTCGTACCAGGGCTCGACGCCGCCACCCTCGCCGGCGCGAGCTTCTGTGCAGAGGACGGCTACTTCGACCGGCCGCAGAGCGTCGTCGAGGCCTTTGCCGAGGCGGTCGTACGCGCCGGCGGAGAGATTCGCCCGGCTGAGGCGGTCGCGCTCGACGCCGAGGCCGGCGGCTGGACGCTCCGGCTCGCCGGGGGCGTGGAGGCGCGCGCCGAGCAGGTCGTCGTCGCGGCCGGCTCCGACTCGCCGGCGCTCCTCGCCACCGCCGGCGTCGAGCTTCCGATCGAGCCGGAAGCGCGGTACCTGTTCTACAGCGATCCGATCGCCGAGCGGCTGCTCGAGCCGCTCGTCGTGTCATCCGAGCGGCAGTTCGCCGCCAAGCAGCTCGCCGACGGCCGAGTGCTGGCGAGCCACCTGGGCGCGACCGGCGATCCCGAGGCCCACCGGGAGACGTGGCGCGATCACGTCCGCGCCTGCGTCGTCGAGCTCCTGCCCCGGCTCGAGTTCGTGTCGCTGCCGCTGCTCGTCGAGGGCCTCTACGACGTCACGCCCGACCACCAGGCGATCGTCGGGCCGGTTCCCGGCCGTCCGGGGCTCTGGATTGCCGCCGGGTTCAGCGGCCACGGGTTCATGATCGCGCCGGAGGTGGGCCGGACTCTCGCCGCGCGGCTCGCAGGCGAGGACCCGGAGGCGCACGTCACCGAGCTCGCGCCCGACCGCTTCGCCCGCGGCGCGCTCGTCCCGGAGTCGAGCGTCGTGTGAGCGAGCTCGTCCAGCTCGGCGCGAACGGCCTCGTCACCGGCTCCATCCTCGCGATCGCCGCCGTCGGCGTGTCGCTCGTCTACGGGATCCTCCGGATCGTCAACTTCGCCCACGGCGACTACCTCGTGTTCGGCGCGTACATCGCTCTCCTCGTCAACGTCACGTGGGGGGGCCACATCGTCGTCGCGGCGATCGCCGCCGTCGTGCTGACGGCGCTCCTCGCGGCCGCGCTGGAGTTCGCGCTCTGGCGGCCGCTCCGGCGGAAGCGGGCAGGCGTCTTCAGCCTCTTCATCGCGGCGATCGGGCTCGCGCTCGTCCTCCGCCACGTGATCTTCCTCGTCGCCGAGGCGAGGCCGCGCCGTTACAACGTGGACGTGTTCCAGGTCTACGAGCTCGGCCCGATCCGGCTGTCGCAGAGCCAGCTGGTCGCGGTCGCGATCGCGTTCGCGGCGATCGTGCTGGTCGGCCTGATGCTCGCGCGGACCGGGCTCGGCAAGGCGATGCGGGCGCTCTCCGACGACCGCTCCCTCGCCGCGGTCGCGGGCATCGACGTCGATCGGACCGTCGTCGTCACGTGGATCCTCGCCGGCGGGCTCGCTGGCGTCGCGGGGCTCCTCCAGGGTCTGATCCTGAACTCCTTCACGCCGAACTTCGGCTTCATGCTCCTGCTCCCCGTCTTCGCCGCCGTCGTGCTCGGCGGGATCGGCAGCGCCTACGGGGCGCTCGTCGGCGGGCTCGCGCTCGGACTGGTGATGGAGCTCTCGACCTGGAGCTCGCTCGCCGGCGGCGCCCCGCCGGTCTACAAGCCGGTCGTCGCGTTCGCCGTGCTCATCCTCGTCCTGCTCCTGCGCCCCCAGGGCGTGTTCGGGAAGGCGCGCCTTCTGTGACCTTCCTCTCGCTCGAGTTCTGGACCTTCGTCGGCGTCGTCGCCGGCATCTACACGATTCTCGCCCTCGGCCTCCAGGTGCAGTTCGGCTTCACCGGCCTCCTGAACTTCGGGCACGCGGCCTTCATGGCGGTGGGCGCCTACACGATGGCGATCCTCGTCGTGAAGGCGTCGTTCCCACTCTGGGCGGCCTGCCTCGCCGCGGTCGGCGCCGCGATCGCCTTCGGCGTTCTGCTCGGCCTGCCCACGCTTCGCCTGCGCGCCGATTACCTCGCGATCACGACGATCGCCTTCGCCGAGATCGTCCGTTACGTCGCGATCAACGAGCAGCGGCTGACCGGCGGCCCGGTCGGGACGATCGCGCTCGCGGGCGCCGGCCGCGCGGCCTCGTACAACGACGAGTGGCTCGATCTCCAGCGAACGGTGCAGGGCTGGCTGGAGGCGATCATCGGCGAGCACGCCACACGGGACGTGACGATGCTCGTGATCGTGTGGTCGGTCGCCCTCGCGGCGCTCGTGCTCGTCGAGGCCGCCGTCCGCTCGCCGTGGGGACGCGTCCTCCGCTCGATCCGCGAGGACGAAGACGCCGCGTCGGCGCTCGGCAAGAACGTCTTCGCGTACAAGCTCCAGTCGCTCGCGCTAGGGTCGGTCCTCGCCGCGGTCGCCGGGCTCTTCTTCGCCTTCCAGTTCTCGTTCTTCAGCCCGGGCGACTTCGACCCGTTGGTGACCTTCTTCGCCTACACGATCGTCATCCTCGGCGGGACGGCGCGGAACTGGGCCGTGCCCGTCGGCGCACTGCTGTTCGGTCTGATCTTCGCGGGGACGCGCTTCTTCGACTTCACGCCGTTCACGTATTTCGACTCGGCCGAGCGTGCGTACCTGCGCCTGATCGTGATCGGGCTGATCCTGATCGCGCTGATGCTGTTCCGGCCACAGGGACTCTTCGGGAAGCGCGAGGAGATGGTGCTCGAGTGAGCACGATGCTCGAGGCTCGCGATGTCCGCAAGCGCTACGGCGGCGTCGTCGCCGTCGACGAGGCGACACTGGCCGTCGAGCCGGCGTCGATCACGGCGCTGATCGGCCCGAACGGCGCCGGGAAGACGACGCTCTTCAACGTGGTCTCGGGCTTCGCCCGTCCAGACTCGGGCTCGGTCCTGCTCGGCGGCGAGCGGATCGACGGCCGGCCGCCGCACGCGATCGCGCGGCGCGGGCTGGTTCGAACCTTTCAGACACCGAAGGCGCTCACGCGGATGAGCGTCCTGGACAACATGCTTCTGGCAGCGCCGGCGCAGCCCGGCGAGCACCTCTGGCGGCTCGTCGCAACGCCCCGCGCGGGGCGCAGCCGCGAGCGGGAGCTCCGCGCGCGTGCGCTCGAGCTGCTGCGGCTGGTGCGTCTCGACGGCCTCGCGGAGGACTACGCCGGCACGCTCTCGGGCGGCCAGCGGAAGCTGCTCGAGCTCACGCGTGCGCTCATGGCCGAGCCGCGGCTGCTCTTGCTCGACGAGCCGATGGCGGGCGTCAACCCGACGCTCGCGCGGCAGCTGCTCGACCGGATCCGGACGCTGCGGGAGGAGCAGGGGCTGACGTTTCTGCTGATCGACCACGACCTCGACGTCGTCATGGCGGTCAGCGACAAGGTGGTCGTGATGAACGAGGGGCGGGTGATCGCGGCGGGCACGCCCGCCGAGGTGCGCGCCGATCCGCTCGTCGTGGACGCGTACCTGGGCGCGCGCGCGGGCAGGGCGCGGTGACAGGCAATCGCACCCTGCTGTCGACAGTCGACCTGCAGGCCGGCTACGGCGAGCTCGAGGTCCTGCACGGGGTCTCCGTCGCCGTGCCCTCCGGCGGCTTCGTCTCCGTGATCGGCCCGAACGGTGCCGGCAAGTCGACGCTCCTGAAGGCGATCTACGGACTGGCCGACCGCCGCAGCGGCAGCGTCCGCCTGGCCGTCGACGGCGGCGAGCGTGAGCTGACGGGCCTGCGGCCGCACGAGTTGACCCGGCTCGGGCTCAACTATGTGCCGCAGCTCGACAACGTCTTCCCGAACATGTCCGTTCAGGAGAACCTCGAGATCGGCGCCGTGCCGGCCCCCCTTCGCCTCGCCGAGCGTCTCGACGCGATCTTCGAGACCTTCCCGCTGCTGCAGCGCCGTCGCCGCCAGCGCGCCGGGACGCTCTCCGGCGGCGAGCGGCAGATGCTCGCGCTTGCGCGCGCGCTGATGCCCGAGCCGCGGCTGCTGCTCCTCGACGAGCCGTCCGCCGCGCTCGCGCCGGCGGTGGTCGATCAGCTCTTCGAGCGTCTGGTCGAGATCAACCGGTCCGGAATCGCGATCCTCATGGTCGAGCAGAACGCACGGCGGTCGCTCGCGCTCTCCGACTACGCATACGTGCTCGAGATGGGGCGGAACCGGTTCGAGGGTCCGGGAGCCGAGCTCCTCGACGATCCGAAGGTGGCGGAGCTGTACCTCGGCGGCCGCGGCCCGGGCGGCTAGGTGTAAGACCCAGCCACGTTGTTCCTGAGCGCCTGTAGGCGCTTGACGGGCGGTTGGCGGCCGAGGGAGCCGTGTCGTCGACGCAGATTGTAGAACTCGAGCCAGCCGGCCAACGCTCGCGTGCGCTC
>JBOHAW010000070.1:0-6058 GCA_050697975.1 Gaiellaceae bacterium | reverse complement strand
GTCCTGCTCGAGCACCAGGATGAGCGAGCCCTGGGAGACCGAGTCGCCGACCGCGACCTTGAGCTCCTTGACCGTGCCTTCGAAGGGCGACGGCACGTCCATCGACGCCTTGTCCGACTCGAGCGTGACCAGCGGCTCGTCGATCCCGACGCGATCGCCGGGCGAGACCAGCACCTCGATGACGGGAACATCGGTGAAGTCCCCGATGTCCGGCACGACGACTTCCTGCACGGCAGCCATGTCTTCGTTCTCCCGTCTCAGGCCCGCACGGGGCTCGGCTTGTCGGGGTCGATGCCGTACTTCTCGATCGCCTGCTGAGCGAGCTCGGGCTCCACCGCGCCGTCGCGGGCGAGCGCGTGCAGGGACGCGAGCGCCACGGCGTGGCGATCGACCTCGAAGTGGCGGCGGAGCTTGACGCGGTAGTCGCTGCGGCCGAAGCCGTCCGTGCCGAGCGGGAGGTACGTCCGGCCGACGAAGGGGCGGATCTGGTCGGCGAACAGCTTCATGTAGTCGGTGGCAGCCACGGCCGGGCCCGCGCGGTCGCCGAGGCAGGTCTCGACGTAGCTGGGACGCCGCGGCTCCTTCGGGTGGAGCATGCTCCAGCGCTCGGCCTCGAGGCCCTCGCGGCGAAGCTCGGTGAAGCTCGTGACGCTCCAGACGTCCGCCTGGACCCCAAAGTCCTGCTCGAGCAGGTCGGCGCCGGCGAGGACCTCGCGCAGGATCGCGCCCGACCCCAGCAGCTGGATGCGCGGCCCGCTCGTCTCGCCGGCGTCGCGCAGGAGGTACATCCCTTTCAGGATCCCCTCCTCCGCTCCCTCGGGCAGCGCCGGGTGCTCGTAGTTCTCGTTCAGGACCGTGATGTAGTAGTAGACGTCCTCCTGCTCGGCGACCATGCGGCGGAGCCCCTCGCTGACGATCACCGCCAGCTCGTAGGCGAAGGTCGGGTCGTACGAGACGCAGTTCGGGACCGTCGACGAGATGAGGTGGCTGTGGCCGTCCTCGTGCTGGAGCCCCTCGCCGTTCAGCGTCGTCCGGCCGGACGTCGCGCCGATCAGGAAGCCCCTGGCGCGCGAGTCGCCTGCCGCCCACGCGAGGTCGCCCACCCGCTGGAATCCGAACATCGAGTAGAAGATGTAGAACGGGATCATCTGCACGCCGTGACTCGAGTACGACGTGGCGGCGGCGATCCACGAGGACATCGCCCCGGGCTCGTTGATCCCCTCCTGGAGGATCTGGCCGGTCTTGTCCTCCTTGTACCACATGAGCTGGTCCGAGTCCTCCGGCTGGTACAGCTGCCCGATCTCCGAGTAGATCCCGATCTGGCGGAACATCCCCTCCATGCCGAAGGTGCGCGACTCGTCGGGAACGATCGGGACGACGTGCTTGCCGATGCCCTTGTCCCGTAGCAGCGTGGTGAGGATGCGAACGAACGCCATCGTGGTGGAGAACTGGCGCTCGCCGCCCGCCTTCAGCTGCGCATCGAACGCGGACAGCGGGGGGACCTCGAGCGGCGCGGCAGTCCTCCGCCGAGAGGGGAGGAATCCGCCGAGGGCAGCTCGCCGTTCGCCGAGGTACCGCATCTCCGGGCTGTCCTCGGCCGGGCGGAAGAGGGCGGCCTGCTCCACGACCTCGTCCGAGAGCGGAACGTTGAAGCGGTCGCGGAACAGCCGCAGCTCTTCCACGCCCATCTTCTTCGCCTGGTGGGTGATGTTCATCGCCTCGCCGGCGCCGCCCATCCCGTAGCCCTTGATCGTCTTGGCCAGGATCACCGTGGGCCGGCCCTCGTACTTCACGGCCGCCGCATACGCCGCGTACACCTTCTCGGGGTCGTGCCCGCCCCGGTTCAGCGCCCAGATCTCGTCGTCGCTCATGTCGCCGACGAGCTCCAGGAGCTCCGGGTACTTGCCGAAGAAGTGCTCCCGCACGTACGCGCCGTCGCGCGCCTTGAACACCTGGTACTCGCCGTCGACGCACTCCTCCATGCGCTTGAGCAGCAGGCCGGTCGTGTCCCTCGCGAGCAGCGCGTCCCAACGCGAGCCCCAGACGATCTTGATCACGTTCCAGCCCGCGCCGCGGAAGAGCGTCTCGAGCTCCTGGATGATCTTCCCGTTGCCGCGCACCGGGCCGTCGAGCCGCTGCAGGTTGCAGTTGACGACGAAGACGAGGTTGTCGAGCCGCTCGCGCGCGCCGAGCCCGATCGCTCCGACCGACTCCGGCTCGTCCATCTCGCCGTCCCCCATGAAGGCCCAGACCTTCCGCCCCTGGTCCTCGATGATCCCGCGGTTCTCGAGGTAGCGCATGAAGCGCGCCTGGTAGATCGCCATCAGCGGGCCGAGTCCCATCGACACCGTCGGGAACTGCCAGAAGTCGGGCATCAGCCATGGATGGGGATACGAGGACAGTCCTCGCCCGTCCGTCTCCTGCCGGAAGCGCTCGAGCTGCTCCTCGGTGAGCCGCCCCTCGAGAAACGCGCGGGCGTAGATGCCCGGCGCGAGGTGTCCCTGGACGTAGATCAGGTCTCCCCCGTGCTCGTCGGACGGCGCGTGCCAGAAGTGGTTGAAGCCGACCTCGTAGAGCGTCGCCGCCGACTGGAAGCTCGCGATGTGCCCCCCGAGCTCCGTCGACTCCTTGTTCGCCCGCACGACGATCGCCATCGCGTTCCAGCGGATCAGGTCGCGGAGCGTCTGCTCGATCGCCAGATCGCCGGGAATCGGCTCCTGCTGGTCGGCCGGGATCGTGTTGGCGTACGGAGTGTTGAGGGTGAACCGCAGCGGCGCGCCGTTCAGGCGCGCGTAGTCGGAGAGGCTCTCGAGGAGGAAGCGCGCGCGCTCAGGCCCGTCGGAGGCGAGCACATTTTGAAGCGCGTCGCGCCACTCCTGGGTCTCCTCGGCGTCGATGTCGGGCGTCGCCGTATCGACCCCTAGCGCCGGCGGGGCAAATGATCGAGGCCCGGGTGGACACGTCGCACGGATCCGATTCTATGCCGACGCACGCCCTTTCCGAACAAGGCGTTCGCATCGTCGCCTAGGATCGCCCGGTGATCGCGCTGCGAGGCCGCCTGGGCGCGCTCGAGGAACGCCCCTTCCGCCTGCTCTGGCTCGGCCGCTCCGCGTCCGCGATCGGGGACGCGCTGATTCCCGTCGCGCTCGCGTTCGCCGTCGTCTCCGATCTCGACGGCTCGGCCTCCGACCTCGGGCTCGTCCTCGCCTCGTTCAGCGTCTCGCAGATCGCGTTCATGCTCGTCGGCGGCGTCTGGGCCGACCGGCTGCCGCGCCGCTCGCTCCTGATCGCGTGCGACGTCGTGCGCGGCCTCGCCGAGGCCTTCACAGCGATCGTGCTCCTGACAGGGGCGGCGGAGGTCTGGATGCTCGCCGTGACGTCGTTCGTGTTCGGCGCCGCGTCGGCCTTCTTCAGGCCGGCGGCGACGGGCCTCGTGCCCGAGACCGTCAGCGGCGCCCGCCTCCAGGAGGCGAACGCGCTGCTCGGTATCTCGCAGAGCGCCACCAACGTCTTCGGCCCCGTGCTCTCGGGCATCCTCGTCGCCGTCGCCGGCGCCGGCTGGGTCTTCGCGATCGACGCCGTCACGTTCGCCGTCAGCGCCGCGTTCCTGCTCGCGTTGCGGCTTCCCGCCGCGAGCCGGCCGCCGCGACAGCGGTTCCTCGCCGACCTCGCCGCCGGCTGGCGCCACGTCAGCGCACGCACCTGGCTGTGGACGAACCTGCTCGCCTCCTCCGTGATCAACGTCGCGGTCGCGACGTTCTTCGTCCTCGGCCCGCTCGTGGCGGAGCGAGAGCTCGGCGGAGCGGCCGCCTGGGGCGCGATCCTCACCGGAGGCGCGATCGGCGGCGTGCTCGGAGGCGCGATCGCCCTGCGCTTCCGCCCGCACCGGCCGCTCGTCGCGAACTACCTCGTCATCCTTCCCGTCAGCCTGCCGCTGCTGCTGCTCGTGCGGCCTTTCCCCGCGTCCGCCGTCGCCGTCGGGGCGGCGTTCTTCTCGGGCGGAATCATGCTCGGCAACGCAATCTGGAACACCGTCGTGCAAAGTCACGTGCCCCGCGACGCGCTCTCGCGCGTGAGCTCCTACGACCTGATGATCTCGGTCGTGTTCATGCCAGTCGGGTTCGCGCTCGCGGGTCCGGTCGCCGCGGCGATCGGCGAGGACGCGACGCTCGTCGGCGCTGCGACGCTCGCCGTCGCCGCGAACCTCGCGGTCATCGCCGTACCCGACGTCTGGCGAATCCGGACGTCTCCGCGGGCCGCGGCCGCAGTCGCGATTTGAGCATCGGCCTGCGCGCCTCGCTCGGCGCGCTCGAGGAACGCCCTTTCCGCCTGCTCTGGCTCGGCCAGACCTCGTCCGCGGTCGGGGACGCGCTGATTCCGGTCGCGCTCGCGTTCGCCCTGCTCCAGGAGCTCGACGCGTCCGCGGCCGACCTCGGTCTCGTGCTCGCGGCGTTCTCGCTGTCTCGCGTCGCGTTCACGCTCGTGGGCGGAGTCTGGGCCGACCGACTCCAGCGCCGCCTGGTGATGCTCGTCTGCGACGGCATTCGCGCCGCCGTCGAGTTCTTCACGTTCGGCATGCTCGTCACCGGCGCGATGGAGCTCTGGATGTTCGGCGTCACCGCCGCGCTCTTCGGCGCCGCGTCCGCGTTCTTCGGCCCCGCCTCCATCGGTCTCATCCCGGAGACGGCGAGCCGCGAGCGCCTGCAGCAGGCGAATGCGCTCATCGCCATCTCGCGCAACGGCACCTCGATCTTCGGACCGGCCGTCTCCGGCGCCCTCGTCGCGACGATCGGGCCCGCCTGGCTGTTCGCCGTCGACGGCGCCACGTTCGTCGCCAGCGCCGGATTCCAGTGATCTGGGAGACGGTGCTCCAGGCCGCGGTTCCGAGCGAGGTGCTCTCGCGGGTCAGCTCGTACGACTGGCTGGTGTCGCTCGTCTTCCAGCCGGTCGGCTTCGCGCTCGCGGGCCCGGCGACGGAGCTGTTCGGGCGGAACGAGACGCTCTGGGCCGCGGCCGCGCTGACCGCCGCATCGACGTTGCTGATCCTCGCCCTGCCGGCCGTACACGGCCTGCGCCGCGTGGACTAGGGGGCTAGGCCTGCGCCGCGGCCTTCCGTTTCGGCGGCAGGTGGATGGCGCGTTCGAGCGCGACGAGACCGGCCTCCTTGATCGCCTCGGAGAGCGTCGGGTGGGCCGCCATCCCGTCGGCGACCGTCTCGACCGTTGCCTCCGCGTCGATCGCGACCACCCCCGCCTCGATCAGGTCGGTCACGTGCGGCCCGACCATGACGATGCCCAGGAGCTCCCCGTATCGCGTCTCGTGGATCGACTTGACCCAGCCGACGGTCTCGTTCTGCATCACCGCGCGCGCGTTTGCCACCCAGGGGAACACGCCGGTCGCGACGTCGTCGCCGTACTGCTCGCGCGCCTCCGCCTCGGTCAGCCCGACGCCGGCGATCTCCGGATCCGTGTAGATCGGCCGCGGCACGGCGCGGTTGTCGACCACGGCCTCGTGCCCGCAGGCGTTCTCCGCCGCCACCTCACCCTCGCGGAAGGCCGTGTGCGCGAGCTGCCAGTAGCCCGCGCAGTCGCCGACCGCGTAGATGTGCGGGACGGTCGTGCGGCGGTGCTCGTCGGCCGCGATCCCCTTCCGCCGGTCGAGCTCGACGCCGATCTCCTCGAGGCCGAGCCCCTCGACGAGCGGCCCGCGGCCGACGGACACGAGCATCAGGTCGCACTCGACCGTCTCGCCCTCGCCGAAGTGGACGATCAGGGCGCCGTCGCGCTCCTCGACCTTCGTGCACTGCTTCTCGAGGTGGAGCGCGATGCCGCGCTTTCCGAACTGCTTTGCGAGCTCCTTCGCCGCGTCCGCGTCCTCCATCGGGATCAGCCGCGGGAGCATCTCGACGATCGTCACCTCGGAGCCGAAGCGCCGGAAGATCGAGGCGAACTCGCAGCCGATGATCCCGCCGCCGAGGACGACGAGCCGGCGGGGCACCTGCTCCTGTGCCAGGAGGCCGGTCGAGTCCACGCAGCGGGAGGAGTCGAGACCGTCGATC
>JBOHAW010000069.1:0-24964 GCA_050697975.1 Gaiellaceae bacterium | reverse complement strand
TCTCCGTCAGCCGGCTCCTCGAGACGCCCGACGACATCGAGCGGCAGCTGAAGGTCTACGACGCGGCCAACGGCGTGCTCGACCCGAACTCGGCGTTCACGACCGCCTACGACTTCCTGAAGGACGGGGGAGAGGGCGTCAAGTCGGCGCTCGACTTGCTCGTCCCGGGCGCGTCGACGGGCGAGATCAACGACGCCTGGACAGCGGCCACGGTCACGGACAAGTTCGCGGCGCCTGCCGACGTCATGTCGGTCAACGCCCACTACAGCCACTGGCTGCTGCAACCGGCGTCCGGGTCGACACTCGTGCGCACGGGCGACCTGCCTGCACCGCCGGCACCGCCGGCCGAGCCCGCGAATGCGCGCCGGATCTGGTTCACGATGGGCTGTCACGGCGGGCTGAACATCCCGAACACGTACGCCGGCGGCGAAGCCGTGTCAGCGCAGCACCGCGACTGGACCGAGAGCCTGCGCGCGGCCGTCTACGTCGCCAACAACGGCTACGGCTACGGCGACACGCTCTCGAACGCGCTCTCCGAGCGCCTGATGACGATCTTCGCCGGGAACCTGAACACGCAGGGCTCGATCGGCGAGAACTGGGTCCGCTCGGTGCACGAGTACTGGCTCGGCGCGGGCGCCTATCCGATCTACGACGAGAAGGCGCTGACCGAGGCGAACATGTTCGGCCTGCCCCACTGGACGGTCCAGGGTGCGGCCGCCCCGCCGACGGCGACGCCGCCGACGCTCGGGAACGACCCGGTCAGCGGCCTCGAGGTGGCGACGATCGCGGTCAACCCGGCGCTGCACGCGAACAGCGACCCGGCGCGCGGGCAGTGGTGGGACATCGGCGGCCTGACCACCGACGTCCAGTACCGGCCGATCCAGCCGCGCCTCGAGCTGGACGTGACGCATCCGACCCAGTCCGCGCGAGGCATCATCATCAGGTCGCTCGTCACGAGCGACACGGGTGGGGTGAACCCCGGCACCTCGACGCCGACGATCGACTTCACGGACCACGAGTACGAGCGGAGCTACCGGAACATCGTCTTCCCGGCCAACCACGTCAACCTCACGCGCTCGCGCGAGTTCGGCGACACCAAGCAGGGCTTCGTCCTCACCGCGGGCCAGTTCAGGCCGGCCGATCCGCCCGGCGCGCAGGGCATCGAGCGGCTCGTCCATTCGATCGGCGTCGAGATCGCCTATTCGTCCGGCCCCGAGGGAACGCCGCCGCGCATCCAGCAGGTGAGCTCGACCTTCGCCGGCGGCCAGGCGAGCATCCTCGTCCAGACCGCCGACGCCTCGAAGCGAGTCGCGGCGCTCTACAACGACGGCTCCAACTGGCAGTTCAAGGAGCTGACTCAGACGAGTCCGAACATGTGGACGGGGCTCGTGACCGCGGGTGGGCCGATCGAGGTGTTCGCGCAGGCTCAGAACGCGCTCGGATACGTCGGCTACAGCGCGAACAAGGGCTTCAACTTCACCTCGATCACGGACGCGGGCGGGCCCGACATCCTGATCGAGTCGCCGCCGTCGCGCGCCGTCTACACGCTCAACCAGAGCGTCACGGCGAGCTACGCATGCTCCGACCCCGCCGGGGTCGCCTCGTGCACGGGTACCGCGCCGAACGGCGGCGCGGTCCACACGTCGACCCCCGGGGCGCGCACGTTCACGGTCACGGCGACCGACCTCGGCGGGAACCAGACGACCGAGAGCCACACCTACTTCGTCCGCTACGCCTTCCAGGGCTTCTTCCCGCCGGTCGACAACCCGCCGGTGCTGAACAACGGTCGCGCGGGACGCATCGTTCCGGTCAAGTGGCGCCTCCGCGACGCGGCCGGCAACTACATCCGCGACCTGAGCACGGTCAAGTCGATCACCTCGCGGCTGATCAGCTGCGACAGCCGCCCCTCCGACGAGCTCGAGACCACCGAGGCGGGCACGGTCTCGTCGCTCGAGTACGTGCTCGCGGAGGAGCAGTTCAAGTACCACTGGAAGACCCTCGGCGTGTGGAAGAACACGTGCCGCCGGCTCGTGGTCGAGCTCGCCGACGGCACCAAGCCGTTCGCCGACTTCAAGCTCAGGTAGACGGGCCCGGCTGCGGCGGCGGCCCGACCTTCCCGTTCGTCTGCGCGATGCGGCTGCCCGCCTGCTGCAGCTCGAGCTGGCTGGCGGCACGCTCGAGCAGCTCGGCGAGGGTGTGCAGCCGCTCCGGCTCGGATCGGGTCTCGAGCAGCCGCTGCTTGAGCTCCGGCTCGAACTCGACGCGGGCGGCGAGCTCGAAGGAGGGCACGTCGGTCGTGACGTGGAGCTCGTCGACGTCGGCGCCGGCGATCTCGCCGAGCTTGCGCAGCAGCCCGAGTGCGCGCTCCACGTCGGCAGGGTCAGGCTCGTCCTCGAGATCGACGACAGGCTCGATCTCGCCCGTGGTGAACGAGCGCCCGGACGTCAGCTCGACGAGGCGGAAGCGCTCGCCACCCTCGATCACGATGTTCAGCCTGCCGTCCTCGAAGCGCTCGAGCACGTCGGTCACGGTCGCGCGCGTGCCCACCTCGCGCAGGCCGTCGTCGTCAGCGAGGATGAGCCCGAACTCGCGGCCCTCCTCGAGGCACTCGCCGATCAGCTCGCGGTAGCGCGGCTCGAACACGTGGAGGGGGATGCGCTCCGTGGGGAGCAGCACCGCGGCGAGCGGGAAGAGTCCGATCTCCTCCATGCCCCGCACTGTAGGCGACGCCCGCCGTCGGGCGCGGTAGGGTTCGCGCGATGGGTCTGCTGAAGTCGGACGAGGAGCGCGCGGCGCGTGCGCAGCGCGAGGAGGAACGCCGCCGGCGAGACCTCGATCCCGCTCGCCGCTTCGAGTACCACGTTCTGCGCGTCGGGCTGAAGGCGCGGGCGGAGGGGCAGCTGGACGAGCTCGGCTCGAAGGGGTGGCAGCTCGTCCAGGTCGTCGAGACCGACGGCCACCTGGCCTTCTACCTCGAGCGGGAGATCATGCCCGCCGGCGAGAACGTCTAGCGCGGACGGCGGCGGCGACCGTCGCGACGGCGCTCGGGACGTAGAAGATCCCCACCGAGGCGAGCGCGAGCAGGCACCAGAGACTCAGCAGCACCGCCGCGACGATCCGGGCGGCGCGCCGTGCTCGTCCCGCGACCACGAGCGGCGCGCAGGCCACCGCGACCGGCGCGAAGAGGAGCCAGATCGTCCACCAGCTCTCGCCCTCGAGCACCAGGAACGAGGAGGCGACGGCGGCCGCGAGCGCGAGCCCGGCGGCTGCCAGGTCGATCGGGCTGACCGCGCGTCGCTCTCCTCTCGCCTCGAGCTCCACGTGCTCCCTCCCCCGGGCGGTGGGCCGGGGACGCCCCCGGCCCGCGGTCCCGCTAGTTCAGCGTCCGCCGCACGAAGTGGTGGAAGCTGAGCAGCCCCGTGCACCCACCCGACTTACGCCAGCTGATCGTGCCGACGAGGTTCCCGTTCCACTTGCCGTAGGCGTTGTTCCGCTCGTAGTACGTATGCGTGTCGATGAAGAGGCAGAAGATGCCGTTCTTGAAGTGGACGTACGAGCTGCTGCGCAGCTGGGTCTGGCTGTTCTCGTAGCGGCAGAAGAAGTTGTTCTCCTTCAGGCCCCAGCCGCTCGCCCCGAACCAGCCGTAGGCGTACGAGCAGAGCCCGCTCGAGACGGTGCTGCCGTTCCAGACCCAGTCGACGTCGTTCCGGACCGAGTTGACGTCGATGCCGGGCGGATCCTCGAAGTAGGACTTGTGGTAGCCCTTCGAGTGCGTGGCGAGCGCCCGCCCGGCGCCGGCCAAGCTGCGATCGGGCTTCGGCGTCGCCTCGCCGGTCTTCGTCGACGAGCCCGGCTCGTCGGCCGGCTCGGCGAGATCGGCGGGCACGCCGCGTTGCACGCGCATCGTGCACGTCGCGTCGTCGACGGCGATCACGTCCTCGCGTACCGAGACCTCGCCCGGAGCAACCTCGAGTGTCGAGGTGTACTCGCAGACGTTCGGCCCGACGCGCTTGCCCGCCACGTCGAGCGTGAGCGGATTGACGAGCGGCGGCGGCTTCGGCGCGGTGTCCTCGCCGCGCTCGAGTCCGGCGGCGGCGACCGGCGGGAGTGACACCGCGGCCAGTGCGAGCAGTCCCAGCGTGGACCGCCAGCCGCGGGCCCGTCCTCCTCGCCCCCTCGTGGAACGATTCATCGTTCCTCCTTCCGAAGGGGGACTCGGGGCCAGCGGGTCCCCGGATTCCGACGTCCGGCGGGCGCCCGCCGGACGGCACCGGGGCGACGATACCACTCAGGGAGCCGGCCGCGGCACCCGGCTAGCGGAACAGCAGGTACACGGCCAGGATCGCCGTCGCGCAGAGCAGCGCGACGGCAACCACGATCGGCGTCCAGGCCCTCGGTGGCCGGGCCGCCGCTCGGGCGAGGTCGAAGTCGCCGGCGAAGCCGGGAACGCCGCGGAGGCTCTCGGCGACCGTCTGCTCGATCGAGGCCCGGAAGTCGCGCACGGCAGCCTCTGCCTGAGCCCCGAGCTCGTTCTCCCTGCCCTCGAGCGGCATCGGCTCGGCCGGAGCGGAGATCCTCAGGGGCCGGAAGTCGGTCTGGAGCCCCGCGATCACGAGCTGGTAGAGGCGCTCGGGGTGCCGCATGTCCTTGAGCTGGTGCTCGCCGAGATCGATGATGCCCACGCCCTCGATCTCGTCGCCCGCGACGAGCGCTTTCGTCGTCTCGGACAGCAGCACCTGCCCGCCGTGTCCGGCCGAGCAGATCCGGGCGGCGCGGACGACGTCGAGGCCGAGGTAGCCCTCCTCGCCGACCGCCGGCTCGCCCGTGTGGATGCCCATGCGAACCGGGACGCGCGCGCCGCCCGGCCATTCGCGCTCGTGCAACAACCGCTGGCCCGATGCGGCGGCGGCGATCGCGTGCCTGGCGCGCGCGAACACGACGAAGAAGGCATCGCCCTGGCTGTCGACCTCGCTCCCGCCCGCCTCGGCGAAGGCCGCCTGGAGCAGCCGGCGGTGCTCTGCGTGGACCTCTGGCCACTCCTGGCCGAGCCGCCGCGTGAGCTGTGTCGAGCCTTCGATGTCGGTGAACAAGAAGGTGACCGTCCCGGTTGGCAGCGCCTGCGTCGGGCCGATCGACGGGAAGTTCGCCCGGAGGCCCTCGCCGGCGAGCTGGAAGAGGCGTGCCGGGCTGTCGAAGCCGCGAAGCCGCTGCTCGCCGAGATCGCGGAGCACCAGACCGTCCGGTAGATCGTCCTGGGCCAGGTCGGCCGTCGTCTGGGAGAGGAGGACCTGGCCCCCGCGGGCGCTGTCGCAGATCTGGGCCGCCCGGTTCACGGCGAGGCCGAAGTAGCGCCCCCGCGTCAGCGTCGCCTCGCCGCTGTGGATGCCGATGGCGACGCTCAGCTCCGCGCCGTACGGCCATTCGTGGGTCGCCATGCGCCGCTGCGCCTCCGCTGCGGCCGCCAGCGCGACGCTCGCCCGGGAGAAGGCGACGACGAACGTGTCGCCCGCCACCTCGACCACGTGGCCGCCGCCCTCGATCAGGGCTCGTCCGCGGAGCAGTCGGGCGCCTCGCCCTCGCAGCAACCGAGCTTGAACCGGCACGTGCCGCACTGCCAGGTTCCGTGGCGCCACTCCATCTCGGCGCCGCAGCGCAGGCACAGCTCTCCGATCGCTCCCTGCTTCACGAGGATGAATCGTACGCCCGCCGCCGGACGCGTTTCGGCCGGAAGGACAAGTTCCGCGTCGCGTCCTAAGCGGCGTGCTCGTCCGCGAGGGCGAGCACGCCGTCGAGGATCCCGACGCCCTCGTCGAGCTCCTCGCGGGTGATCGTCAGGGGCGGGGCGACGATCACGACGTTCCAGTGCGTCATCAGGTAGAGCCCGCGCCCGAGCGCCGCCTTCGCCAGCCGCGCCACCGGCGCCGCCGCCTCGCCGGTCGCGTTGAACGGGACGAGCGGCTCGCGCGTCTCGCGGTTCCTCACCAGCTCGAGGCCCCAGAAGCAGCCAAGGCCGCGCACGTCGCCGATCGACGGGTGGCGCTCGGCCAGGCCGCCGAGCTCCTCACGGAAGACCTCTCCCATGGCGGCAGCGTTCTCGACGATGGCCTCCTCCCGGAAGGCCTCGATCGAGGCGACCGCCGCCGCGCACGCCAGCGGATGCCCGCTGTAGGTCAGCCCGCCCGCGAAGTACTTGTCCCGCACCCAGTCGGCGATCGGCTCGCGCAGGATCATCGCCCCGAGCGGGACGTAGCCGGAGTTGATCCCCTTGGCGACCGTGAGGATGTCCGGTACGACGTCCCAGTTCTCGCACGCGAACCAGCGGCCCGTGCGCCCGAAGCCGGCCATCACCTCGTCGAAGATCAGGAGGATGCCGTGGCGGTCGCACACCTCGCGGATCGAGCCCAGGTAGCCGTCCGGCGGGACGATGATCCCGTTCGTGCCGACGACCGTCTCCATGATCACGGCGGCGACCGTCTGCGGCCCCTCGTACTGGAGGATCTCCTCCAGGTGCGGCGCTCCCGTGCAGACCGGGCACGGGTCCGGGTGGCCGGCGGGGCAGCGGTACGTGTACGGGTCGAGCATGCGCACGATCCCCGGCAGCCCGGGCTCGGCCGCCCAGCGGCGCGGGTCGCCGGTGAGCGTGATCGCGCCGCCCGTTGCCCCGTGGTAGGAGCGGTAGCGCGCGATCACCTTGTGCCGGCCCGTGTGCCAGCGGGCGAGCTTGATCGCGTTCTCGTTCGCCTCGGCGCCGCCGTTCGTGAAGAAGGACATGGCCAGGTCGCCCGGAGTGACCTCGGCGAGCAGGCGCGCGAGCTCCGAGCGCGGCTCGGTCGCCATCGGCGGCCCGATCGTGCAGAGCCGCTCCGCCTGTTCCTTGATCGCCGCGACCACGCGCGGGTGCTGGTGGCCGATCGAGACGTTGACGAGCTGGGAGGCGAAGTCGAGGTAGCGGTTCCCGTCGTAGTCCCAGAAGTGGCGTCCCTCGGCGCCCGCGACGGGGAGCGGGTCGATCGCGTCCTGCACCGACCACGAGTGGAGGACGTAGCGCCTCGCGTCCGCCTTGACGCGCTCGCCGGTCTCGGGATCGGCTCCGACGACTGTCACGGGCGCCAGCTTACCCCGCCGTCGAGATCGCCTCGCCGGTCTCCGGGTCGAAGAAGTGCAGCCGGCGCGTGTCGATCAAGAGGCGCACCTGCTCGCCCTCGCGGGCGCGCGACTCCCGGTCGATCCGCGCGACGAACGGGCTGCCCTTACGCGCTGCGTGCTCCCTCGTCGCCTCCACGGCCGCAGCCTCCTCGACGGCCTCTTCGACGTCCGGGCTCGTCACCGGCTGGGCGTCGACGGCGAAGTGGAGGAACAGCTCGGAGCCCATGTCCTCGCGAATGTCCACGAGCGCGGGCAGGCTGCGATCCCCGGGCGCCTCGCCCGTGAGCGCCGCGTCTTCGAAGTCCTCGGGACGGATGCCGAGCGCGAGGGCGCGGCCGACGTAGCGCTCGAGCGCCGGCCGCGCCGCGAAGACGCCGTCGTCGAGGCGAAGCCGGTGCTCGCCGAAGCGCACGAACGCGGTGCCGTTCGAGCGCTCGAGGGCGGCCTCGACGAGGTTCATCGCCGGCGAGCCGATGAACTCGGCCACGAACAGGTTGACCGGATCGTTGTAGAGCGTCGGCGGCGCCGCGAGCTGCTGGAGCGCGCCTTTCCGCATCACGGCGACGCGGTCGCCCAGCGTCATCGCCTCGCTCTGGTCGTGCGTGACGTAGATCGTGGTCACGTTCAGGTCGCGCTGGATCCGTGCGATCTCCGCCCGCATCTGCACGCGCAGCTTGGCGTCGAGGTTCGACAGCGGCTCGTCCATGAGGAACGCCTGGGGCTCGCGGACGATCGCGCGACCCATCGCCACGCGCTGGCGCTGGCCGCCCGAGAGCGTGCGCGGCTTCTTCCGCAGCACGTCGGTGAGGCCGAGGATGCGCGCCGCCTCGTGCACGCGCCGGCGCCGCTCGGGCTTGCTGACGTTGCGCAGCTTGAGCGCGAACGCCATGTTGTCGAACGCCGACATGTGCGGGTAGAGCGCGTAGTTCTGGAAGATCATCGCGAGGTCGCGATCCTTTGGCGGCAGGTCGTTCACGACCTCGTCGCCGATCCGGATCGTCCCCTCGGTGATCTCCTCGAGTCCGGCGATCATGCGCAGGGCGGACGTCTTGCCGCAGCCGGAGGGCCCGACGAAGACGACGAGCTCGCCGTCGGCGATCTGGAGGTCGAGCGATTGCACCGCCCGCGTGCCGTCCGGATAGACCTTCCCGACGTTCTCGAGGGCGATCTCGGCCATGCGGCAAGCGTAATCCGTTTAGGATCGACGCGGGATGTCGGTCGCCGCAGCAGCGAGGCCGAGGGGTCGCCGTCGGCGCAATCTGCTCGAGCAGCGGCGCTTCCTCGCTCCGGCGCTGATCGCCCCCGCCGTCATCTACACGCTGCTGCTCGTCGGCGGCCCGCTGATTCTCGCCGTCTACCTCAGCATGACGAACGCCACAGCCGGCTCGCTCACCGGTGACTTCGTCGGCTTCGACAACTTCGTCAGTTCGTGGGACGACCGGAACTTCCAGACGGCGCTCAAGAACACGCTCTTCTTCACCGTCGTGGCGAACGCGATCATCGTGGTGGGCGCCGCGACCCTCGCACACTTCCTGATCCGGAGCTTCCGGGGCAAGTGGATCCTGCGCCTGTTCATCCTGCTGCCCTGGGCGGCCCCGGTCGCGCTGTCCACGATCGGCTGGCTCTGGATCTTCGACTCCCTGTTCAGCGTGATCAACTGGTCGTTGATCCACATGAGCCTCGTCGACGAGTTCAACCCGCCGCAGTGGCTCGGCGACCGCGAGAACGCGATGGCGGCGATCATCACGGTGCACGCGTGGCGGCTGCTGCCGTTCGCGACCGTGATCATGATCGCGGGCCTCGCCTCGATCCCCACCGAGGTGAACGACGCGGCGAAGGTCGACGGCGCGACCGGCCTGCGCAAACTCTGGTACGTGACCCTGCCGCTGCAGCTCCCGATCGCGCTGATCGCCGTCCTGTTCGGGATCGTGTTCACGGCCACCGACATGGCCGTCGTGTACATCCTCACGCGCGGCGGCCCGTTCAACAGCACGCAGATGCTGCCGATGTGGGCGTTCCAGACGGGGATCCAGGCCGGATCCCTGGGGCCGGGCGCCGCCGTGGCCCTCTACCTGCTCCCGGTGCTCGTGGTCGTGAGCGTGCTCATGCTCTTCTTCGCGCGCAGGGTGGAAGTGGCCTGATGAAGCCGCGGCGGACACCCGGGAACCTGGCCACCTACCTCGTGGTCGGGCCGTTCGCGATCCTGCTCGCCTTCCCGTTCTACTGGATGCTCTGGACGGCCCTGAAGACCGAAGGCGACCTCTACAACATCGAGAACGTGCCCTTCTCGTTCAGCCAGGGATCGCCGACGCTCGACAACGTCACCTTCCTCTTCACCGAGACTGAGTACCTGCGCTGGCTCGGCAACACGGCGCTCGTCGGGGCGGTCGTCGTGGTGATCACGCTCGTCCTCTCGGTCCCGGCCGGGTACGCGCTCGCGCGGCTCGCCGGCGGCTGGGGCCAGAGCCTCGGCGTCGGCATCTTCCTCGTCTACCTCGTGCCGCCGACGCTGCTCTTCCTGCCGCTCTCGCGCGTGATCGCCGAGCTCGGCCTGCAGGACCGGCTCGGCTCGCTCATCCTGGTCTACCCGTCGTTCACGATCCCGTTCTCGACCTGGCTCCTGATGGGTTTCTTCAAGACGATTCCGCGCGAGCTCGAGGACGCGGCCCTCGTCGACGGAGCCTCACGCCTGCGGACGCTCCGGAGCGTGGTCTTCCCGATCTCGCTCCCGGGCATCCTCACCGTCGTCATCTTCTCGTTCTCGCTCGTCGCGAACGAGTTCATCTACGCGGTCAGCTTCATCACGGCCTCGTCGAGCAAGACGGTCTCGACGGGCATCTTCACGGAGCTGATCCGTGGCGACGTGTTCTACTGGGGCGCGCTGATGGCCTCGACGCTCATCCCGGCGATCCCGCTGGCGCTGCTCTACAACGTCTTTCTCGACCGGTTCATCCAGGGGTTCACCGGCGGTGCGTTCCGGTGAGAGAATGGACAGCCTGAGGAAAGGAGGAGGTCAGATGGCGGACGACGAGTCCACCAGAGTCGAGTCCGAGGAGGTGATCGGGCGGCCGACGACACGGCGCGAGGTGCTGCGACGCGCGGCCACCGGCGCCGTCGTGGTCGTCTACGGCGGAGCGGCGGCGAAGACGGCCGTCGCGGGCGCGCCGAAGTACGCGAAGAGGCAGCTGGCGGGGACGCTGCGCATCGCCCAGTGGAGCCACTTCGTGCCCGCGTACGACAAGTGGTTCGACGACATCTACACGAAGCGGTGGGGCCAGGCCAACGACACCGAGGTGATCGTCGACCACATCAACCAGGCGGACATCCCGGCCCGCGCGGCCGCCGAGGTCGCGGCCCAGAGCGGTCACGACCTGTTCTGGTTCCTCGCCCCGCCCGCCCAGTACGAGGACCAGGTGCTCGCGCACAACGACATCGTCCAGCAGGTGACGAAGGCGCGCGGAAAGATGGCCGACGTCGCCCACCGGAGCACGTACAACCCGCGGACGAAGAAGTACTTCGCCTTCTCGGACACGTACGCGCCCGACCCGGTCAACTGGCGCACCGACCTCTGGGGAGAGATCGGCATGAGGCCGAACACCTGGAGCGACGTGCTCAGGGCCGCTCCGAGGCTCCGGTCGATGGGCAATCCGATCGGCATCGGCATGTCCAACGAGATCGACTCGAACATGGCCCTGATCTCGCTGATGATGTGCTACGGCGGCTTCATCCAGAACAAGGCGCACCGCGTCACGATCAACAGCAAGGGCACGATCGACGCGCTCAAGTTCGCCCGCGAGATGTTCCGGCAGGGGATGTCGAACGAGATCTTCGCCTGGACGGCCGCGTCGAACAACCAGGCCATGCTCGCCGGCCGGCTGTCGATGGCGATGAACGCGATCTCGATCACGCGCAGCGCGGAGAACCTGAACAAGGACCTGGCGGCCAAGATCTCGCTCGCGCCGATTCCGGCGGGGCCGAAGGGCAGGCTCGGCCTCGAGCACGTGATGGGCTGCTACGTGATCTGGAAGTTCGCGAGGAACAAGCCGATGGCGAAGAAGTTCCTCGTCGATCTCGAGGTCAAGTACACGGGGGCGTTCGAGAACAGCCGCTTCTACAACTTCCCCTCCTGGCCCGGCTCGGTCAAGAACATGTCCGTCCGGCTGGGGCGCGATCCGAACACCCCCAAGGGGAAGTACATGGTCCTCGAGCGGATCAACAAGAACTACACCTTCAACGTGGGATACCCGGGCTTCTCCAACGCGGCCATCGACGAGGTGTTCAACAAGTTCCTGATCCCGCAGATGTTCGCCGAGGTCGCGCAGGGCAAGACGTCGCCCGAGGACGCGGCGCGGACGGCGCAAACCGAGATCGGGAAGATCTTCGCGCGGTGGAGGGCGCTGAAGAAGATCTAGATGCGTGACCGGAAATTCCCGCGGGCCGGATGACGGCCCAGACACGGCGCGGGATCAGCGCGTCCGGGCACGACGCGTAGCGCTGCTACGCGCCGTGCCCGGCCACGGTGCCCCGCTTGGTCTGAGCCGCCCCCGGCGGCGCGCCAATTTCCGGTCCGAGGCTCCCGGGAGGGCGGCCCGGCGAAGCGAGCCGCGAATTCGCACGACCCGGACGCGGGACGTGTAGCCGACGGCGCCCACGGCGGCGACTCTATCGCGCTACGCTCATCCGGTTACGCGAGGAGGAGCTCATGACTGAGGTTGTTCAGGCCCCTGCCGAGGAGCGCACGGAGATCGCGCGGATCGGCCACTGGATCGGCGGCACTCTCGTCCCGGGCGAGTCGGGGCGCAGCGGCCCCGTGTTCAATCCGGCAACCGGCAGCCAGAGCGGCGCCGTGGACTTCGCCACCGTCGAGGAGGTCGGGCGCGCTGTGGCTGCCGCGAAGGAGGCCTTCCCGGCCTGGCGGGCGACGTCGCTGTCGCGCCGCTCCGAGATCTTCTTCCGGATTCGGCACCTGGTTCACGAGCACCGCGAGGACATCGCGCGCATCCTCACGGCGGAGCACGGCAAGGTGCTCTCCGACGCGATGGGCGAGGTGGCGCGCGGTCTCGAGGTGGTCGAGTTCGCGTGCGGCGTCCCGACGCTGCTCAAGGGCGGGTTCTCGGAGCAGGCCTCGACCGGCATCGACGTGTACTCGCTCCGCCAGCCGCTCGGCGTCGTCGCGGGCATCACGCCGTTCAACTTTCCCGCGATGGTGCCCATGTGGATGTGGGCGCCGGCGCTCGCGTGCGGGAACACGTTCGTGCTCAAGCCGTCCGAGAAGGATCCGTCGGCCTCGCTGTACGTGGCCGAGCTCCTCAAGGAGGCGGGCGTTCCCGACGGCGTCTTCAACGTCGTCCACGGCGACAAGGTGGCGGTCGACGCGATTCTGGAGCATCCCGACATCGCGGCGGTGAGCTTCGTCGGCTCGACGCCGATCGCGCGCTACATCTACGAGACGGGGACGAAGCACGGGAAGCGGGTGCAGGCGCTCGGAGGCGCGAAGAACCACATGGTCGTGCTGCCGGACGCGGACATCGAGATGGCCGCCGACGCGGCCGTGAGCGCCGCCTACGGCTCGGCCGGCGAGCGCTGCATGGCGATCTCCGCCGTCGTGGCGGTCGGCGACGCCGCCGACCCGCTCGTCGCGGCGATCAAGGACCGCCTGCCGAAGATCAAGGTCGGCCCGGGCCTCGAGCCGGACGTCGAGATGGGTCCGCTCGTGACGCGCGAGCACCGCGACAGGGTGGCGTCCTACATCGACGGCGGGCGGGAGCAGGGCGCGACGGTCGTCGCCGACGGGCGCGAGCTCGAGCTGGACGGCGACGGCTTCTTCCTCGGCGTCTCGCTGCTCGACAACGTCACCCCGCAGATGGACGCCTACAGGGACGAGATCTTTGGCCCCGTCCTCTCCGTCACGCGCGTCGGAACGTACGAGGAGGCTCTGCGCCTCGTGAACGAGAACCCCTACGGGAACGGCACGGCGATCTTCACGCGGGACGGCGGCGTCGCGCGCCAGTTCCAGTTCGACGTCCAGGTCGGCATGGTCGGCGTCAACGTCCCCATCCCGGTCCCCGTCGCCTACTACTCGTTCGGAGGCTGGAAGGCGTCGCTGTTCGGCGACTCGCACATCTACGGTCCCGAGGGGATCAACTTCTACACGCGCGGCAAGGTCGTCACCAGCCGCTGGCCCGATCCCGCCACGAGCAGGGTCGACCTCGGCTTCCCGCAGACCCGCTAGAACAGGGCGCCCCCCGGAGCCCGGGTTGAACCTCGCCGGGCTCCGGGGCACGATTCACCCGTGACGGACCTGCTCGAGCGCGAGCATCATCTCGGCGCCCTGGACGACGCGCTTGCGGACGTCGTCGCGGGCGAGGGGCGGCTGCTGCTCGTCGGCGGCGAGGCCGGCGCGGGCAAGACAGCCCTCCTGCGCGTCTTCAACGCGAGCGCGCGTGCGACCACCCGCATTCTCTGCGGCCGCTGCGACGCGAGTACATCGTGTTCCAGGCCGCGTGGGATGCGGAGAACCCCTCGCCGCCCACGCTCTTCGGCGAGGAGTTCCATCTCACCCCGGCTCCGAACAGGTACGGCATCCCAGCCTTCTACGCGCTCCACGCGTGGATCTGGCGGTACAACGCGAGCGGGCTGTTCGAGGACTACAACCCGAAGGTGACCTGCGCGTACTCGGTCGAGTAGCCCAGGGGTCGGTCGGGGGCCGGAGCGGACATGTCGGGGGTCAGACCCCTGACATGTCCGTTTCCCGTGCGGGTGCTCAGGCCCGCACAGCCTCCCCGGCAGGCTTCAGCTCCTCCCCGAACCGCGCCCGCTTGACGAACTGCCCGACGCCGGGCTGCGCGACGAGCCGATCGCCCTCGACGAGCACCTGCCCGCGCAGCAGCACCACCTCCGGCGAGCCGGTCACCTCGGTGCCCTCGAACAGGTTGTAGTCCGATCTCGAGTGATGGGTCGCGGCCGACAGCGTCACCTTCTTCTGCGGGTCGAAGACGACGATGTCCGCGTCCGAGCCGACGGCGATCGTTCCCTTGCGCGGGTAGAGCCCGAACAGCTTGGCAGGGTTCGTCGCCAGGAGCTCGACCATGCGGTGGAGCGTGAGGCGGCCGGCGCGCACGCCGAACTCGTGGATCATCTGCAGCCGGTTCTCGATGCCCGGACCGCCGTTCGGGATCTTCGAGAAGTCGTCGCGCCCGATCGTCTTCTGCCCGTCCCACCGGAAGGCGCAGTGGTCGGTCGAGATCACCGACAGGACGTCGCTGCGCACCGCCGCCCACAGGTGCTCCTGGTTCTCCTTCGCTCGCGGGGGCGGCGTGTACACGTACTTCGCGCCCTCGAAGTCCGGGCGCTCGAGGTACGTGTAGTCGATGAAGAAGTACTGCGTGCAGGTCTCGCCCCACGTCTTCCAGCCCTTCTCGCGCGCGAGCGCGATCGGCTCGATCGCCTCCTTGCAGGAGACGTGCACGACGTACAAGTTGCAGTCGGCGACCTTCGCGAGCTGGATCGCCCGGTTCGTCGCCTCGCCCTCGGTCTCGGGCGGGCGCGTGAGCGCGTGGTAGTGCGGCTCCGTCTTCCCCTCGGCGAGGGCGGCCTTTACGAGCACGTCGATGGCGTCGCCGTTCTCGGCGTGCACCATCACGAGCGCGCCCGTCTCCGCGGCGACCTGCATCGTGCGGAACAGCGTCTCGTCGTCGACCATCAGGGCGCCCTTGTAGGCCATGAACAGCTTGTAGGACGTGACCCCCTGGTCGGGAAGCGTCGCAAGCTCCTCGAGCGAGCCGCCCTCTTTCAGGTCGGTGACGGCCATGTGGAAGCCGTTGTCGATCAGCGCCTTGCCCTCGCGCTTGCCGTGCCAGGTCTCGAGCGCCTCGGCGAACGACTGGCCCTGCGGCTGGATCACGAAGTCGACGTGGCAGGTCGTGCCCCCGAAGGCCGCCGACGTGTGCCCCGACTCGAAGTCGTCCGCGGTGATCGTCCCGCCGAAGGGCATGTCCAGGTGCGTGTGCGGGTCGACGCAGCCCGGAAGCACGTACTTCCCGGAAGCGTCGATCACCTTGTCCGCCTCGAGGTCGAGCGACTCGCCGATCAGAGAGATGCGCTCGTTCTCGACGAAGACGTCGCCGACGTAGTCGTCGGCCGCGGTGATGACGCGGCCGCCCTTGATCAGTACTGACATCGATTCCCCTTTCCGACGGGCCGAGCGTAACTCCGCCCGCTCGGCAGGGGCAAGCCGCCGCAGCGGCAGCGGACATGACAGGGGTCAGACCCCTGCCATGTCCGGAAGCGGCGCCATGCGAGCGCCGGTGCGATCTGCCTCCTATTCGCCGCCGGGCGTGACCTCGACGGTTTCCTTCTCCCAGCTCTCGCCCTTCGTGTCCGCGTCGGCGAGCTCGTCGAGCGCTGCCTGGGAGTAGTCGCTCGTATAGGCCTCGCTCGAGGCCTCCTGCTTGATCACGCCGAACTGCTTGGCGATGTCGGCCGTGCGCTGGAAGTCCTCCTCGTCCATCAGACCGATGCCGTTCTCGGCCGGCCAGATGAGCGCGTTGATCTCGTTCAGCTGCCAGCGCTGGTGGCCCTCGCCGAGCGTCGGCCCGTTGTCGAGCACGATCTGGAGGCACTCGTCCTGGTTGTCGCGGCAGAAGATCCAGCCGCGGAAGCTCGCCTTCAGGAAGCGCTTGGCGATGTCCTGGTTGGCCTCCTCCGAGATCCAGTCGCCGCGGACGAAGACGCCGTCCTCGAGCATGGCCGTGCCCGCGTCCTCCATCGAGATCACGTTGAGGTCGTCGAGCGTGTACAGCTCGTCCGTGTCCGGGTTCTTCGTCTCCAGCACCTGCGCGAGCTCGTTGTAGGTCATCGCCGCCGCGGCGTCGACCTGGCGCTCGAGGAACAAGTTCATGTCGAACGGCTGGTTGACGATCGTGACGTCGCCCTTGTCCTTCGGGTCCATGCCGTTCTTGACGAGCGCCGCATAGAGCTCGTTCTCGTTGCCGCAGCACCACACGCCCACCTTCTTGCCTTTCATGCCGGCGACGTCGGTGATGCCGCTGTCTTTGTGCGTGACCTCGAGCATGCCGCTCGTGGCGAACACCTGGGCGACGTTGACCAGGTCGCCGCCCTGGTCGCGCGCGGCGAGAAGCGCCGGCAGCCAGTCGATGCCGAACTCGGCCTGGCCGCTCGCGACCACCTGCTCGGGCGTGATGTCCGGACCGCCCGGCTTGATCGCGACGTCGAGCGCCTCCTCCTCGTAGTAGCCCTTCTCGAGCGCCGCGTAGTAGCCGGCGAACTGCGCCTGCGTCACCCACTTGAGCTGGAGGGACACCTTGTCCATCTCCTGCGGCGCCTCCGCGGCGGCGGTGGTGGCCCCGCCGTCTTCGGCCTCCCCGTCGTCGTCCCCGCCGCAGCCTGCGGCGACGAGAGCGAGCACGGCGATCAGGCCGGCGAGCCAGAGCCAGGTGCGTCTCTTCATGCCCGTACGTCTCCTTCCGATCGTGTTGACCTCACCGGTTACTCCCCCCGTGCTGACGGATGCCAGCCCATCGTCAGGCGCTCGAGAAGCGCCACGGACGCGTAGAACGCGATCCCGAGCACGCTGGCGACGACGATCGCCGCCCAGGCGAGCTCGAACTGGAACAGCGCCGCGGAGTTCCGGATCTGGAACCCGAGCGCCTCCTGCGAGCTGAGGAAGTACTCGCCCACGATAGCCCCGATCATGGCGAGCACGGTCGCCACCTTCAAGGCCGAGAACAGGTAGGGAAGGGAGTTCGGCAGCCGCACGCGCCGGAAGATCTCCAGCTCGCCCGAGGCGTACGACCGCATCAGCTCGATCGACGAGGGCCGCACCGAGGTGAGCCCGCGGAGCGTGTTCACCATCACCGGGAAGAAGACGAGGATGGCGGCGATCGCCATCTTCGACGTCTTGTTCAGCGGCCCGAACCACTGGTTCGTGATCGGCGCGAAGGCGATGATCGGGACGGCGTTGGCCGCGATCGCGAACGGCATCAGCGCGCGGCCGAGGCCGCGGAAGCGGGCGAGCACGATCGCCGCGAGGACGGCCAGCGTGCAGCCGATCACGAACCCTCCGAACGCCTCCGAGAACGTGTAGAGCCCCGCGTTCCAGAGCTCGCTGCGGCGCTCCAGGAGAGTGTCCAGGATCGCCGAGGGCGCCGGCAGCAGGAAGCGCTGGATGTCGAGCCCGCGCACGAGCCCCTCCCAGGCGACGATCCCGAGCACGAGCACGGCGGCCGCCGGCACCCAGTCCCGAGCTCGCCGGCCGATGCGGCGGCCGAGCGTCCCTCGGGGCAGGATCACGACCGGCGCGCCGGTCACAGCCCCTCCTCGGCCACGTACAGCGGCTCCTCCGACTCCTCCAGCGCGTCCTCGACGCCGCCCGACCGCAGCAGGCGCCGGACGCCGGTGATGTGCTCGGCGAAGCGCGGGTCCTCGCGCGTCTCGGACGTGCGCGGCTGCGGCAGGTCGATCTCGACGATGCCGGCGATGCGGCCCGGCCGCGCCGACATCACCACCACGCGGGTGGAGAGGAAGACCGACTCGGCGATCGAGTGCGTGACGAACACGACGGTCGAGGCCGTCTCCTGCCAGATCCGCAGGAGCTCGCCGTTCATCCGCTCACGCGTCATCTCGTCGAGGGCGCCGAACGGCTCGTCCATCAGGAGCAGCGCGGGGGAGAAGGAGAGCGCGCGCGCGATCGAGACGCGTTGCTGCATGCCGCCGGAGAGCTGCCACGGATGGTGGCCCTCGAAGCCCGTCAGCTCGACGAGCTCCATCATCTCGCGGACGCGCGCGGCGCGGCGGGCGCGGGCCCAGCCCGCGAGCTCGAGCGGGAGCGCGATGTTGCGGGCGACCGTGCGCCAGTCGTAGAGCACCGCGTCCTGGAAGACGATGCCGTAGTCGCGGTCGAGGCGCGCCTGGTGGGCCGACTTGCCGTTGACGAGCACCTCGCCCTCGGAGGCCTGGATCAGGTCGCCGACGATGCGCAGGAGCGTGGACTTGCCGCAGCCGGACGGCCCGATCAGCGAGACGAACTCGCCGGGCTCCACCTGGAGGTCGATCGAGTCGAGGGCGAGTAACTGCCCGCGCGCGAACCGCTTCGACAGCGCCGTGATCGAGACTGCGCTCACGCCACGTGCTCCGGCGCACGGCGGACGACGAGGCGCTCGGCACCGACCACGACGAGGAAGAAGACGATGCCGAGCAGCGCCGCGATGATGTTCGTCGCCCACAGGCTCGGCGGCGAGCTGACGTAGTACTGGTTGAAGTTGAGGATCGCGCCGGCCAGGCCGTCCTGGATCGACGAGGGCAGCTCGCCGATGATCGCGCCGACGACCGCCGCGGGGGCCGACACCTTGAGCGCCGAGAACAGGAACGGCAGCGACGCCGGCACGCGCAGCTTCCAGAGGATCCACCAGCGCCCGGCCGCGTACGAGCGCATCAGCTCGACCGCCCGCGGCTCGGCCGACGCCAGTCCGCGCAGCGTGTTGATCGTGACGGGGAAGAAGGTCAGGTAGGCGGCGATCACGGCGACCGCGCCCCAGCCGGACAGGGACTCCGGCAGCTTCGGGTTCACCCAGACCACGACCATCGGCGCGACGGCGAGGATCGGCACGGTCTGGGAGGCGACGATGTAGGGCAGGAAGCCGCGCTGGAGCAGCCGCGACTGGGACAGCACCAGGGCGATCGCGAAGCCGACGGCCGCGCCGAGCAGGAAGCCCGCCGCCGCCTCCTTCGCGGTGAAGGCCGCCGCGTCGAGGAGCACGTCGATCAGCAGCGGGCCGTTGCGCCGCGACGGCTCGAACAGCTGGCCGATCATGTCGTGGACGTGCGGCATCGTCCGCTCGTTCACCGGGAACGGATGCGTGATGCCGGTGCGCTCGCCGATCCACTTGTACGCCTCCCACGCGGCCCACAGGAAGGCGAAGACGACCACCGTGAGTCCGGCCGTCCGCAGCGCGGGAGCGACCCTCGCGCGCGGAGCAGGATGCGGGATCGCTGCGGCGGTGGCCACCGCGTTTCTCTATCACACCTGCGCGGACGATCCCGTTAAGCTCGCGCCGTGGCGCTCGACCCCGCCCGTACCGTCGCCGAGCTGCGCGAGCTGCGGATGCTGACCGGGGACGAGGACGGCGCGCAGCGAGTGGCCTGGACCGAGACCTGGTCGCGCGCGAAGGAGTGGCTCGCGGAGACGCTGTCGGCGCTGCCGATCGAGGTCGAGACCGACGAGGCGGGCAACCAGTGGTTCACACTCCGCGGGCGCTCGGAGCGGGCGCTCCTGATCGGCGGCCACATCGACTCGGTGCCGAACGGCGGCTGGCTGGACGGCGCGCTCAACGTCGTCGCGGGCGCCGAGGTGCTGCGCCGGATCGCCGGTGAGGGCGAGCCGGCGGTGACCGTGCGGCTCGTGAACTGGGCGGACGAGGAAGGCGCGCGCTTCGGTCGCTCCCTCTTCGGCTCCAGCGCCGCCGCCGGCTCGATGGCCGACCAGGACGACCTGCGCCGGCGCAAGGACGCGAACGGAGTCGCGCTCCCCGACGCGCTTCGCGAGCACGGCGTCGACCTCGACCGCGCGCTGGAGTCGCGGAAGCAGCTCGAGAGCGCAGCGGCGTACCTCGAGCTGCACATCGAGCAGGGGCCGGTGCTGGAGTCCATGGACCTGCCGCTCGGCGTCGTGCTGGGCACGTTCGGCGTCGAGCGCCACCAGATCACGTGGAAGGGCCAGGCCGCGCACGCCGGCTCGACGCCGATGGACAAGCGCCGCGATGCCCTCGCCGGGGCGGCGAAGCTCGCGCTCGAGATCCGCGACATCGCCCGGCAGACCGCAGCCGGCGCCGTCTGCACGAGCGGAGGCGTCGTCTGCAAGCCGGGGATTGTCACCTCCGTCGTGGAACCCGCCGAGCAGCTGCTCGACCAGCGCCACCTCGACGCGGACAAGCTCGCTGGGATGCTCGGGCAGGCGAAGGAGGCCTCGGAGCGCTTCGCGCGCGAGGAGGACGTCGAGGTCTCCTGGGAGCGCATCTGGAGCATCGAGCCGATCCTCTTCGACGAGAGCCTCGTCGAGCTCGCGGACGAGTCGATCCAGGAAGTGGCCGGCACGTCGCACCGCTTGCCGAGCGGTCCATTGCACGACGCCGCCGAGGTCGCGCGCGCGGGCGTCCCGACGGTGATGCTCTTCGTCCAGAGCCTGCGCGGCCTCTCGCACACGAAGCTCGAGGACACGAAGCCGGAACACCTCGAGCTCGCGGTGCAGGCGCTCGACCGCCTCGCCTCGAAGACGCTCGAGCGGGTTGCCGCCGAGGGCTGATGCGATACGAGAGCTCGATCGAGATCGAGCGCTCGCCGGACGAGGTCTTCACGTTCCTGACGGATCTGCGCAACCTGCCGGCGTGGCAGCCGAGCGTGGTCGCGACGCGGGCGGAAGGCACGCTCGCCCCGGGCGGGACGTTCAGCGAGACGCGCGAGTTCCTGGGCAAGCGGATCGAATCGACGCTCGAGGTGGTCGCGCTCGAGCCCGGGCGCGAGCTGACGTTGCGGGTCGTCGAGGGCCCGGTGCCGTTGACCATCCGTCACCTGCTGGAGGAGGTGGGAACGGGAACGAGGCTGACGCTGACGGGCGAAGGGGAGCCGGGAGGGCTCTTCCGCCTCGCGGCGCCGCTCGCCGGGCGCGCCGTGAAGCGTCAGGCGGGTGAGGACCTGCGGCGGCTCAAGCGGCTTCTCGAAGAGCGCCTTTAAGTCTCAACACCGACTGCCAGACTCGAGAGCAGGCATCACCCCAGGTCGTCGTCGATCGCGGCGACGATCTCGCGGGCGCTGGCGAGATCCACCTCGACTTCGGCGGCGCTGACACGGCGCTGGCGATATTCGACCGCGTTGCGCAGGCGTCGCATGTCGTCCAGTCGCGTTACGTGATCGGCGATCGGAAGATGACCCAGCGCCGCTTCGGCGTACGCGAACGTCTTCGCGTGGTAGCCCTGAACTCCCTTGACCCGGATGCCGTGAGCACGCATGTGCGCGGTCACCGCCTTGCGAGCAGCGTCGTAAAGCGCCGTGTATGCCATGATCGGATCGTCGCCGGCCAGGCTCTCGGCTGAGCGCAGATGCGCTTGCGCGCTCTCGATCTCGATCCTCGCTGCACCTGTGTCGGAAGCCGTGCGTTCGAGGGTGCCCGCGCGGACGAGATCGTCCACTTGCACGCTCAGCCGCCCTCGAGGGCGAGCCTGATCATCGGCCGCGCCTTAACCGTCTGGAGAAAGCCGCTCGCTGCGTCTCTCCATTCTTCCCGCGACACGAGCGTCGGCGCCACGTCTCGCCCGAGCTCACGGGCGGCGTCTCGACAGGCAGAGCGCACGATCCGGACGTCGGGCGCGCCGATGATCAGGACATCGATGTCGTTCGGAGCTTCTCCCTCCTCGCCCAAGTAGCGGCTCGCCCACGACCCGAAGACAAACGCCTCGTCGATCCCGGAGATTCCGGAAAGGGCGGATTCGAGGACGCGCACCGGCCCGAACGCCTTCAAGAGCAGCTCGCTGAGGGCTGGATAGAGCGGCGAGTCCTCATTGGCGCGCAAGAGCCGCGAGTTGCCGACTCGCTCGCTGCGGACGAGTCCGGCGGCCTCGAGGCGGCGAGCCTCCTCGTGAACGCGTGAGGCGGCTAGACCGATCTCCCGCGCGAGCGTCGTCAGCGGGAGGCCCGTCTTGTCGGTGACAAACAGGCGGGTCAGCAAGCGAGCCTGACCGCGCGAGCGGAAGAGAGGAAGCAGGGGAGGAGCGGAGGTTCTCATTGCCGGAATGAAGATTCCGAAAAAGAGAATACCAGTCAGAACGCCCGCACGAGCGCCACGCCGACGGCCACGAGCGCGATCCCGGCGAGGCGCCCGGGCGTGATCGGTGTCTCGTCGAATCCGACCCAGCCGAAGTGGTCGACGAGCAGCGACGCCACCGCCTGTCCCGCCAGGATGAAGACGACGAGCGTCGCGGCGCCGAGTCTGGGCGCGGTGACGACGCTGCCGAGCACGTAGAAGGCACCGAGCAGACCGCCGACCCAGACCCACCAGGGCGCGCCGGCGAGGCGGTCGCCGTCCGGCCAGCCGCGGACGAACGCGAGCGTCGCGACGGCGAGCGCCGCTGTGCCCACGACGAAGGAGACGAGCGTGGCGCGCAGGGGGCTCCCGACGTAGCCGGCCAGCACGGAGTTGATGCCGAACTGGAACGGCAGCATCGTCCCGGCGGCGAGCGCGAACAGCAGGTACGGCCACGTTGCCACCCGCCCCATTTCAAGGGAAGATGCTCACTTCCCTGCCAGCGCCTCCGGGAGGAATCCATGCTCAGCTTCGGCGTCACCGTCCTGCCCGACCCCCCGTACACGCGACTCGTCGAGCTGATGCAGCTCGCCGAAGGACACGGCTTCGAGTACGGCTGGACGTACGACTCCCCGATCCTGTGGCAGGAGTCTTACCCGCTGCTGACGCTGGCGATCCAGGCCACGACCACGATGAAGTTCGGCCACTGCGTCACGAACCCCGGGACGCGCGAGCCGACAGTGACGGCGAGCGCCTACGCGACCTTGCACGAGATCTCCGGCGGGCGCATGGTCATGGGCATCGGCCGCGGCGACTCGGCCCGGCGGGTGATCGGCTACAAGCCGGTGAAGATGGCCGAGTTCGAGGCCTCGCTCGTGATGATCAAGGACCTGATGAACGGCCGCCCGGTCGAATGGAACGGCAAGGAGCTCGAGCTCACGTGGGCGCGCAAGGATCCTCCGATCGAGATGTTCGTCGCCGGGTACGGCCCGCGTGCCCTGGCAGTCGCCGGGCGCGTCGGGGACGGCGTGATCATCCAGCTCGCCGACCCGCAGATCATCCAGTGGATCATGGACACCGCCCGGCGCTCGGCCGAGGAGGCCGGCCGCGACCCGGCCGAGCTCAAGTGCCACGTGTGCGCGCCGAGCCACATCTCCGAGGACATCGCCGGCGCGCGCGAGCAGGTGCGGTGGTTCCCGGCGATGGTCTCGAACCACGTCATGGACCTGATCGAGCGCTACGGCTTCGACTCCGAGATCCCGGAGGCGCTGACGGAGTACGTGAAGGCACGCAAGTTCTACGACTACAAGGATCACAGCCGCGTCGGCGCCGCCCACGGCGAGTTCGTCACGGACGAGATCTGCGACCGCTTCTGCGTGCTCGGAACGGCCGAGCAGGCGACGGCCAAGCTGCGCGAGCTCGAGTCGATCGGCGTCGACCAGTTCAACCTCTACCTGATGACGCACGGCCAGGAGGAGACCCTCGAGGCCTACGGCAAGGAGATCATCCCGCAGTTCACGGGAGTGGCTGCCGAGCGGAGCTGAAAGACGGCCCGTTCGAGGGATCGCACGACCGGAGTTCTCCGACGATGGTGAATCCGGCGTAAGTGTTCTCTGCGGAACGAAAGGCGGCCAGCATGTCTGCGGTTGATCTCAAGCGCAAGCTGCGCAATTTCCCCTCGGCGCGGCTTCAGCGCTTCGTCTAGGCGACTCTCGTCCTCGAGCGTCGCGGCGATACCATTCGTCGCCGCGGCGCCGTGGCCGAGTGGTTAGGCAGAGGCCTGCAAAGCCTCGTACAGCGGTTCGAATCCGCTCGGCGCCTCTTGTATGACCGAGCGCGGACGGGTCGAGTCGTTTCTCAGAAGCGGAGCCGGAATGGTGACGGCGGCCGCGACGTTCGTCGCCGCGATCGCCGGACTCGTGACCGCGCTGTCGCAGCTCCGCGGCGGCGACTCCGCCCCGGGCGTCGAGACGCGAAGCGCGACGACGCTCGCGCTCGAGGACGCGAGCGAGCGTGAGCTCCGGTCCCGGATTCCCGACTCGATCTGGCCGACGTGTTCGCGGCCGACCGATCCGGAGCCGAACGCCGCCGCCGCCGTCAACTGCACGTACCGCAGGCTCGTCGAGCTGCAGTACAACCTCTTCACGACGTCGGGCGAGCTGCAAGCGGCGTACAGCGACGTCAAGCAGCGGTACGGATTGGCCGGCGCGGCGACGGGCGACTCGTGCGTCGCCGGGAGGTTCGAGGGCGACTTCAAGGTCGACGGCCGCGTCGCCGGCAGCCTCCTCTGCTTCGTCGACGAGGCGGGCCACGTGGCCGCCGTCGTCTGGACCCACGACGACCTCGACATCCTGTCGTTTGCGTGGAGGAACGACATGAATCTCCCTGCGCTGTACGAGACGTGGCAGGAGGGCGTCGGTCCGAACGACTGACGGTTCGCAGTCATAGCGGCCACTTCGGCGTTCGCGGCTCCTCGCGCTCGACCTCCTCCCAGTCGCTCCGCGGCGGCGAGAAGACGTCGATCACGACGGCCCCGCTGGGGCCGGCTTCGACAGCGTGGGGGGCTCCGCCCGGAATCAGCCAGGTGCCGCCCGGCCCCAGGTCGCGCGCCTCGCCGGCGACGGTGAACGTGACCGTCCCGGCGACGACGAGCCCGGCCTGCTCGTGAGCGTGCTCGTGCTCGGGGACGACCGCGCCCGGCTCGAGCTCGACGAGAGCGAGCGTGAGTCTGTCGCCGTGAAGGGCCCGACCGAGGACGCCTGCCCAGATGCGCTGCGGCGGGATCGCAGCGACGTGATCGAGAGCGTTCATGTGGTCTCGATTGTAAGCTCGCCCGGATGAGACGAATCGGGCTCCCCCACCTGGGCCTGCTGGTCCTCCTCGTCGTGCTCGGCCTCGCGATCGCCGTGGCCTGGGGGCTCAAAGCGCTCGCCGTCTACGCGTTCTTCGGGGCGCTGGCGGCGATCCTCGCCTACGCCACGGTTATCGGCGGCAAGTGGCTCGAAG
>JBOHAW010000068.1:0-3778 GCA_050697975.1 Gaiellaceae bacterium | reverse complement strand
GGACTGGCCGGAGGTCGCGGCCGTCTACGACCAGGGCATCCGCACCGGTCTCGCCACCTTCGAGACCGAGGTGCCGTCCTGGCGGGACTGGGACGCCGCGCACCTCCCGTCGCACCGACTCGTCGCGGAGCTCGAGGGAGCGGTGGCCGGCTGGGCGGCGCTCTCCGCGGTGTCGGAGCGCTGCGTCTACGCCGGCGTGGCCGAGGACAGCGTCTACGTCGCCGCGGCCGTGCAAGGGCGCGGCGTCGGCGGCACGCTTCTGCGCGAGCTCGTCGCCGGGGCCGAGCGGGCCGGCATCTGGACCGTGCAGGCGGGGATCTTCCCCGAGAACCTGGCGAGCCTGGCGCTGCACGAGCGCTGCGGCTTCCGCCGCGTGGGCGTCCGCGAGCGGCTCGGCTCGCTCGACGGCGTCTGGCGCGACGTGGTGCTACTCGAGCGCCGCAGCCCGCTCGTGACGTAGCTCTTGCCAGACTGTGGCGTGCGCGCCGACACGTCCCTCCGCCGTGACATCCGGCTGCTCGGCGAGATCCTCGGCCGCGTGCTCGTCGAGCAGGGCGGCGAGGAGCTGCTGGCCGAGGAGGAGCGCGTCCGCCGCAGCTCGCTCGACGCGCGGTCGGGAGCGCCGCGCGACCGGCTGCAGACGGCCGTCGGGGAGTTCGACCTGGAGCGCCAGGAGCAGATCCTGCGCGCGTTCGCGCTCTACTTCCAGCTCGCGAACATCGCCGAGCAGCACCACAGGCTGCGCCGCCGGCACGAGTACGAGCTCGAGGAGCGAACGCCGCGGGAGTCGCTCCGCGAGGCGTTCGAGCGGCTGGAGCGCGCCGGAGTCGACCAGGCGCAGCTCGAGCGAGCGGCGTCGCGACTCTCGCTCGAGCTCGTCCTGACCGCGCACCCGACGGAGGCGACCCGGCGGACGATCCTCGCCGCCCACGTCCGGATCAGCCGACTGCTCGGCGAGCTCGACCGGCCGCTGACGGCGGGCCGCAGCGCCGAGATCGAGGCCGAGCTCGCCGGAGAGGTGACGGCGCTCTGGCTGACGGACGAGGTGCGAAGCCGGCGGCCGCGCGTCGTCGACGAGATCCGCCACGGCCTCTGGTTCTTCGAGCGCAGCTTGCTGGACGCCGCCGCGCGCCTCCTCGCGGCGTACCGCGACCGCCTGCCCGGAGCGCCGCCGCCGCTCCGATTCGGTACGTGGATCGGAGGGGACGCCGACGGCAACCCGGGCACGGGGCCGGAGACGGTCGAGGAGGCGCTCGAGCGCGCCCGCGACCTCGTCGTCGCCGGCTACCGGGCCGAGGTGCGCGAGCTGGCGGCGGGGATCGGCGTGGCGAGCTCTCTCGCGGACGTCTCGGACGAGCTTCGGGCGTCGATCGCGCTCGACGAGAGCAGGCTTCCCGAGTACGCAGCGAGCATCGGCTCGCAGAACGAGGGGGAGCCCTATCGCCGCAAGCTCTCGTTCGTCTGGTGGCGCCTCGGCAACGACGGCTACGCCTCGGCGCACGAGTTCGCCGCCGACCTCGAGCTGATCGACCGCAGCCTGCGCGAGAACCGCGGGGCGCGGATCGCCGACGGCCGGCTCGCGGAGCTGCGGCGCCGCGTGGAGCTGTTCGGCTTCCACGTGGCGAAGCTGGACGTTCGCGTGCACGCGGAGGAATCGGAAGCCCGCGCGACTGCGATGCTCGCCGCCGCGGCTCGCGTGCGCGCGCGGCACGGCCCGCAGGCGCTCGACACGGTCGTCGTCTCCGGCACGAGCCGCGCCGGCGACGCGCTCGCCTTCCTCGACCTGACGGACGAGCCACTCTCGATCGTGCCCCTGTTCGAGACGATCGCGGACCTCCGGGCCGCACCCGCGATCGTCGAGCAGCTACTGGACGACCCGCGGGTCGCCCGCGACGGCCGCATCGAGGTCATGGTCGGCTACTCGGACTCGGGCAAGGACGGCGGGTACCTGACCGCCCAGTGGGAGATCTTCCACGCGCAGGAGGCCCTCGCCGCCGTTGCCGCGCGGCGGAACGTGGAGCTGACCGTCTTCCACGGGCGCGGCGGGAGCGCCGGCCGGGGCGGCGGGCCGACGCATGCGGCGATCCTGGCGCAGCCGCCAGGCCATCCGCCGGGGCGCCTGAAGCTGACCGAGCAGGGCGAGACGATCTCGTTCAAGTACGGCCTGCCCGGACTCGCCTACCGGAATCTCGAGGCGGCGCTCGCGGCGACGCTGCTCTCGGCGTTCCCGCACGTCTCGGGCGCCGAGCCGCCCGAGGGCGGGCGTGAGCTGCTCGACGCGCTGTCATCGGACGCGCATGCCTCCTACCGCGCGCTCGTCTGGGAGGACGCCGGGTTCGTGCCGTTCTTCCGTGCCTTCACGCCGGTCGACGAGCTGGCCCTGTTCGAGATCGGCTCCCGCCCCGTCCGCCGGCCGGGCGGCGAGGACTTTCTCCACGCCCTACGGGCGATCCCGTGGGTGTTCGCCTGGACGCAGAACCGCTGCCTGCTGCCCGCCTGGTACGGCTGCGGGACGGCCTTCGCCGGAGCGGACATCGGCGAGTTGCGCCGGCTCTTCCGCGACTGGACGTTCTTTCGCTCGCTCGTCGAGAACCTCGAGATGACGCTGGCCAAGTCGAGCCTCGAGATCGCGGCCGGCTACCTTCCGCTCGTCGAGGACGACCGCCTGTTCTCGCCGATCGCCGGGGAGCACCAGCGCACCGTCGAGACCGTCCTCGCCGTCGTCGAGACCGACGACCTGCTCGACCGGCACCCCGTCCTGCAGCGCTCGATCCGCCTCCGCAACCCGTACGTCGACCCGATGAACGCGATCCAGGTCGAGCTCCTCCGCCGGTACCGGACCGCGGAGAGCGATGCCGAGCGCACCCGCACGCGGCGCCCGCTCCTGCGCTCGATTGCAGGAATCTCGGCCGCGCTGCGGAACACGGGGTGAGTCGCCGGCGCCCGGGCTACGCCCGTGCGGCGAGCGTGGCCTCGCCGGCGCTCTCTGAGCGCGCGGCCTCGGGCCTCGGCGCGACTCGGCGCCAGGCTCGTCCCGCACGTTCCCAGTCGGCCAGCAGCGCCTCCGCGCGGGTCGAGCCCGTCAGGCGGAGGTGGCGCTCGACTAGGTGCCTGAGCTCATCGAGCTCGGCGTCGTCCGGCTCGATCGCCGCGACGAGCTGGCCGTTCAGCCGCCGGTCGACGAGACCCTCGACGTCGTGCACGTACGCCTGCCCCCCGCTCATCCCCGCGCCGAGGTTCCTCCCGACCTGCCCGAGCACCACGACGGTGCCGCCCGTCATGTACTCGCACGCGTGGTCGCCGACTCCCTCGACCACGGCCGTCGCCCCGGAGTTCCGGACGGCGAAGCGCTCGCCCGCGCGGCCGGCGCAGAAGAGCTCGCCGCCGGTCGCGCCGTAGAGGACGGTGTTGCCGAGGAGCACGGGGTCGCCCGCGTCGCCGTCCGGAGGCCGGACGACGATGCGCCCGCCGCCCATGGCCTTGCCGACGTAGTCGTTCGCCTCGCCGACGAGCGAGAGCTCCACGCCCGAGGCGAGGAAGGCGCCGAAGCTCTGTCCGGCAACGCCGTCGAGGTGGACGCGGATTCGACCAGGTGGCGCGGCCGTCCCGAAGCGGCGGGCGATCTCGCCGCCCAGCCGCGCCCCGACGGCGCGGTCGGCATTCGAGATCGCGTGCGTGACGTCGACCAGCCGCGACTCCTCGAGGGCCGGCAGCGCCTCGTGCACGAGCCGTTCGCCGAGCTCGCCGCCCTCGGGGCGTGGAGGGCCCTCGCCCGTGT
>JBOHAW010000067.1:0-5460 GCA_050697975.1 Gaiellaceae bacterium | reverse complement strand
ACGTTCGCGCGCAGCGAGGTGAGCGGCGTCCGCAGCTCGTGCGAGGCGTCGGCAACGAGCTGTCGCTCAGCCCGGCGCGCCCGCTCCACGGTCTCCACCATTCCGGCCAGCCGGTCGACCATGGCGTTGAAGCTGGCGGCGAGCGAGGCGAGCTCATCCCGGCCCTGCACCTCGATTCTGTACTCGAGATCGCCGGTACGAGCGACGTCCCCGGCGGCGCGCGTGAGGCGTCGTACGGGACGAAGACCGCCGCCGGCGACCAGCAGACCGACGAGCGGTGCGGCAAGGATGCCTGCTCCGGCGACCCCGACCAGGACGAGCAGAAGCCGGTCGAGCGTGTCCTCGACCGATTCGAGCGACTGTGCCAGCTGGAGCGCGCGGCCCCTCCCGGCGCCAACGGTGAGCACTTGAAAACGCTCGCCCTGGAAGCGCACGCTGCCGAGCGCGGAGCGTCCTTGCCCGGCCGCGACGGCCCGAGCCTCGGGCGTGATCGGGTACTGCAGCCTCGGGTAGCGGGCGGCGAGGACGCGGCCGTCGGCCGAGATCAGCCGCGGCAGCGTCGGCGGCTCGGGCACCCGGCGGCCCTCCAGCGGGCGGAGCTCGCGGATGTTCGCGAAGCCGCGGGCGACGTGGATCGCAGCCCGCGCCTGCAGCTGGTCGGCGACGTCGTCGTGAAGCTGCTCCCTCGCGATCAGGTAGACCGCAACTGCGCTTCCGACCACGGCCACCGCCGTACCGGCCGCGCTCAGCAGGACGAGTCGCCGGCGGAAGCTCATGGCCCGCGGAGGACGTAGCCGACGCCCCGCACGGTCTCCAGGAGCCGTGGCTCGCCTGCTTCCTCGGTCTTCCGCCGGACGTAGCCGACGTAGACCTCGAGCGATTTCGACGAGAAGCCGAAGTCGTAGCCCCAGACGGCCTCGTACAACGCGGTCCGGGTGAGGACCTGTCGCGGGTGGAGGAGGAACGTCTCGAGCAGCGCGAACTCGGTGGCGCTGAGCTCGAGCACGCGTTCACCTCGCCGCACTTCCCGCGTGAGCGGGTCGAGGACGAGGTCGGCATGGCGGAGGGCGCGCGAAGCCCGGTCGGGGGCAGTGCGGCGGAGGAGGGCGCGGACGCGGGCGAGCAGCTCCTCGACGGCGAACGGCTTCACGAGATAGTCGTCGGCGCCCGCCTCGAGTCCGTCGACTCGGTCGGGGACCCCGGCGCGCGCCGTCAGCATGAGCACAGGCGTGTCGTCGCCGCCGGCGCGCATCCGACGCAGCACCTCGAAGCCGTCCGGGGGCGGCATCGCCACGTCGAGAACGACGAGCGAGAACTCCCCAGCGGCAAGCGCGCCGAGGGCAGCTCCGCCGCCCTCGGCGACGGCCACGTCGTAGTCGCCGAGCCGCAGGACGCGCTCGACCGACCGCCGCAGCGCGGGGTCGTCGTCGACCACCAGTACCCGGGCTCGAGCCACAGTTCGCTTCCCGGCACGGTTATACGGCCGCAGCGCGCGAAGCTCAAGCGGGAAGGTGCGCATTCGGGGCGCAGAGACAGCGACGCGCGCCGTCGTCACTCGGCTCACCGTGCGAGCCAACCATCGACCATCTCGACGAACCGTTCAGCATCGTCGATGGCAGCCTCGGCCACCTCGCGCGAGGCCGGCACGCCCCCGTAGTCGGCGTCGTTCCGTCGCTCGAACAGCGACCGCAGCAGGCGGCCGGCCTGCTCAGCCAGGCCGCCCTCCCGAACGACTCGCCGACCGAACGCCGACAGCACGCCCGAGTGCTTCGACCGCGTCTCGCCGAGCGACACCAGAGCCTCCTGGGCCGCATAGAAGGCCGCGTAGTACGCGCGCGAGATCGCCTGAAGGGCGAATCCCCGCTCTTCGAGCACTCGGGCCGCGCCGAGCTCTTGCCGGCTCCGCTCGAGCCGCGCGTTCAAGCGACGGCTCGTCCCTCCGCGCGCGCGTTGATGAGAACCGGGGTCCGCGGGTGCTCGAGGTCGGCCTCGCCCACGGGGAGGGCGGTCACAACAGTGTCGTTCGCGAACGAATGGCGCCACATGATCTCGTCCATCGCCCTCAGCTCGTCCCACAGAGACGCGACGTCGTCGAGCACGACCAGTAGGTCGATGTCCGACTCGGGATGGGCGTCGCCTCTAGCCCACGAGCCGAAGAGGAGCACCCGACGCAGCCGTTCGCCGTACAGTCCCTGCAGGTCCGCCGCCACCGCCCGGGCGACCTCCTCCGCGTCGAACGGACCCGAGAGCTCTGACAACTCGGGGTCCGGCCGCTGCTCGATCGCTCGCTCGGCGGCAGCCTCGTCGACCAGCCCCTCGTCCACGAGCCACCGGAGCGCTCGCCGCTCCATGCGCGCGTCGTGGAACGCGAACCACGCCTCGCGCAGCTTCGGAAACTCGAACAGCGTGTCCTTGAAGCGGCGGAACGCGCCGCGCCCGGCGATCGCCCGGTCGAGCAGCTGCCGGGCGCGCGGATCGCGAACTCGTCCGATGAAGTCCTCCATGTCGCCGTAGGCCTCGGGCGAGCCGATCGGCTCGACGTGAATCCAGTCGCGCTCGGAGGGATGCTCCTCTTCGTCGTCGTCCCGCAGTTCCGGGTCGGTCGACCAGATCTCGACCGCCCCGGTCTCCGGGTCGACCCACCATTCGTGCTCGTACGAGTTGTCCTCGAGCGCCTCGCAGAGGGGCGCCAGGTCGACCGCCTTCACATCGAGCACGTCATCTCCTTCATCTGGCTCGATCCCGCCCGTCGGGCGAGTGCAACAAGCATAAGCGGTCTGGAGCTAGCCGGACGCTACTACAACCGCATCGAAGGCCTCCGCGCGCTGCTCGCGGAGGCTCCAGCCGCGTGAGCATCGGCGCTCACGAGAGCGAGAACGGACCGCCAAGCTCAATCGCCTCGAAGCTGAGGACCGTCGAGGTACTCGAGCCTGAGGCGCTTCGCCAGCGGATCGCCGAGGCCGCCGCCGAAGTGACTTCGCTCTGCACCTGACGCGCCCACTGTGCCTTCTCTGCACGTATCCATCCGGCGCCGAAGCGCGTTTTGCAGGCGGGAAGATGTCAAGCGACGCGCGCCGGCTCCATGCGCATCGGGGCTGCGTTGCAAAAAGGGGAGGGACCCATGACGAAGAGGATTGGCGTGCTCGCCGCGCTCGCCGCGTCCGTGGTCGCGGCCGCGCTGCCTATGGGCAGTGCTGCGGCTCCAGTGCAGAACCACCTGTCGATCGAGACGAATGCGCAGTGGAACCACGGCTTTGCGGGTATCGACGTGCAGCTCCACGTCAGCTGCGACGGAGGCTTCAGCGGCTTCGTCAACGTCCAGGTGTCGCAATCACCCCCGGAGAACCAGTTCCCGACCATGGGCGGGGGTGGTACCAGCGTGCTCTGCGACGGCCGCCAGCACCAGGTCGCCGTCAACGTTGGCGGTGGGGGATTCGATGTGGGAAAGGCGTTCGCCGTGGCAACGTTGTGCACGCCGTTCGGCTGCCCCATGGCGACGGCCTCGAAGACGATCAACATCACGTTCTAAGTGCGGAACCTGGAGAGGGATCCGCGCCGATGGCCGGATCCCTCTCCGAACGGAAGCTTCGCCGAGCGGGCGCCGACGAGGCTCGAATCCGCAAAGAACGCCGGGGCCTCGCGCGCTAGACGTACAAGAGCTTCGGCGGCCTCATCGTCGCGACGGCTTCCAGGCGACCCGGGAGTCGAGTGACTTCTCCAAGGCCCGACCCGAACATGTCGCGTGCCGAGGGCACAGTTGGGCCAATTTGCCACGTTCCTGCAACCGGCGATGGAGCCAAGCCGGACTCGAACCGGCCCCTCGCGAGTTACGCGAAGGCCTTCTGCCGTGCCTGCCTGATGCGATCGCGCTTGAGTCGCACCGAGAGCTCCTCCGGCGGGAGCGGCGGGCTGAGGAGGTAGCCCTGGAGGCGGTGGCACTCGAGTGCCGCGAGGTCCCGACGGGCGGTCTCGGTCTCGACGCCTTCCGCAACGACTTCGAGCCCCAGGTTGCGTCCGAGCTCGATCGTCGCGCGCACGATCGCCCGGTCGCTCTCGTCCGTATCCATCCTCGAGACGAACGACTGGTCGATCTTGATCTGGTCGATCGGCAGCGTGCGGAGGTGCGCGAGCGACGAGTAACCGGTGCCGAAGTCGTCGATCGACAGCTTGATCCCGGTGCTGCTCAGCCGTTTCAGAACGCGGCTCACACTCGAAGGATCCCTCATCAAGTCGCCTTCGGTGATCTCGAGCTGGAGGTGAGAAGGATCGAGAGCGAACTCTCTCAGGAGTCCGCTCACCTCGTCCGGGAAGTGGGGATCGAGAAGGTTGCGGACACCGACGTTGACAGCGACGTCGATGTCGAAGTCGTCGTCGCGCCACGCGCAGCACTGCGCGATCGCCATCTCGAGGACCGCCCGCGTCAGCGGCTTCATCAGGCTCGTGCGCTGCGCGAGCGGGATGAACTCGGCCGGAGCGAGGACGCCTCGCCGCGGATGCCGCCAGCGGACCAGGGCTTCGACGCACTCGATCCCGCGGCCGTGAGACTCGAACTGCGGCTGGAAGTCGAGCACGAGCTCGCCGCGATCGAGCGCACGCCGCAACTCGCCCACGAGCTTGAGCCGCTCGGGGCCGGTCGAGTCTCGGCCGCCGCCGTAGAGCTCGTACGCGCTGCTCGCGCTCTTCGCCTTGTACATCGCGAAGTCGGCGCGCTGGATCAGCGCCTCGACCTCGGCTCCGTGACCTGGAAAGAGTGCCGCACCGATGCTCGCCTCGACGTTGACGGGCACCCCCTGGACCGGGAAGGACTGTTGGAGGGCCTGCTCGAGCCGCTCGGCCACCTCGGCCAGACCGGCGACTCCCGCGACGTTCGTGAGGACGACGCCGAACTCGTCGCCGCCCAGCCGCGCGATGGTGTCGCCCGCGCGCAGGACACCCGAGAGACGTGACGCGACCTCTCGCAGCAGGACGTCGCCCGAGTGGTGCCCGAGCGTGTCGTTGACCTCCTTGAAGCTGTCGAGGTCGACGACCAGGACCGCGACTTCGTTCCCGTCCCGGCCGGCCGCGAGGATCGCCTGCTGCGCACGGTCTCGGAACAGCGCACGGTTGGGAAGCTCCGTGAGCGGATCCGTCTGGCTCATCATCTCGAGCCGCGTGTTCATCTCCGCGAGGTCGTCGCTCAGCCGCTTCTGGCTCTGGTAGAGGACGAACAGCCGTTGCGCTGTCAGCGCCGGCACGAGGAAGAGCACGGCGGTCCACTCCGAGAGCGTGCTGACGGCGAACGCGACGACGGCGATCAGTGGCGTGTACAGGCCGAACGACACGGCGAGCATCGGGGCCACGCAGACGACGTCGGCCGCCCCGCCGGTGCCGCGCAGCCGGAGCGTGAGGGCGCAAAAGCCGGCGTCGAGGAGGTAGGCGCTCAATGCCGCGGCCGCCGTCGCCGCCACCGCCGCCTGGAGC
>JBOHAW010000066.1:0-15760 GCA_050697975.1 Gaiellaceae bacterium | reverse complement strand
CCGGGCTTCAAGACGTGCTCGACGGCCATCTCGGTGAGGTAGGGGTACCCGTCGGCGGGCATCTGCCGGAGAATGTTCCCCGCCACCTCCGCCACCTCCGCCACCTCCGCCACCTCCGCCACCTCCGCCTCCACCTCCGCCCCCGAGCGGTTCCTGCACCATCGACGACACCTCGGGCTGCGTCCCCGGGACGACGCTGACGTTCACGGACACCCAGTTCCATTGCGACCGGCCGCTCTCGACCTATGGAACGCTGCCGCTCAAGGTCGTCCTCAACTACACGCCGGGCCGTCTGTACGGCGGCAACGGTGCCGTCGACCTGTTCACCGGCTGCGCCGGAGACCCCAGCTCCTCGACCATCGACCTGATCGTCGACGTGCGAGGCGACGGTCGCACGTACGGCCCCGGAGTCGATGCCTTCAAGGTCCGGCAGGAGGCCGGCTACAACGGCGGGATCCAGCTCACCGGCCATATCGACTGCGGTCCGAAGTTCAGTCCATCCGAGCACCAGGACGGCGTCCAGCTCCAGGGCGGACGCGACATCGCGTTCGTCGACTTCACGGTCGGCAACTACGACGCGGGCACGTCCACCTGCCAGGGAGCCGGAGGCGCCTTCTTCTACTCCGGCGTCACCGGTTACGCACCCCAGAACGTCGACGTCATCCGCGGGAAGTACATCGCCTGCAACCACTCCCTGCTCAGAGGCGATTCGCGGGCTTCGGGCGAGGTCCGGGACGCGAGCTTCCGCTCGGGCCGCACGGACGGCACCGATTCGCTCTGCGACGGCTATGCCGCGTCTCCTGCCTGCACCGGATCCGCCCCCAACGTGACGATGGCAAACGTCACGTGTCAGAACTGGAACGCGACCTCACGCCGCTGGGAGTAGGCGAAGCCACGGCCAGGTACGAGGGAAACGCCGCCGCCGCTCCCCGGGTGATCGATCCGGGTAGCGGCGGCTTGCATGGTGGCCACCCTCGTCCGACCCGGCTGCTAGGGTGCCCCCTTCACATATTCCGGTTGGGCCCTCTTCTCTAGGGAGGGGGCATCGAACAGGCGCTTGCGGTGGCCGTTTCAACTGGGAAATCTCGCAGCTCGTCGGGAGCATCCCCCATTCGGGTCATCGCTGTGTTTGGCCCCCCTGCCGAAGAGCCTCTGAAGGCCTCAGTTCCGCAAGCACTCGAATGCGGGAGCAAGAAGCTCCCGGACCGCAAACAGGGAGGACTAACGTGGGAGCCGCACCCACTCACACCGCCGCACGCTTACCGCGCCGCCGCCATCACGTGGCCGCGCTCCTGATCGCCTGCATCTCCGCAGCTCTGCTGCTCACGATCGGACAGTCGAGCCTCGCCGCATCGACCGCAACAATGATGGTCTCGAGCGACAGCTCGTCCGCCTCATCGACCGCTTCTCTGCCGCTCGCAAGGCCGGCAGGACTCGCCGCCGGCGACGTCATGGTGGCAGCGATCACCGCTCGCCTCTCCGCGGGCGCCCCGATCGCCGCGCCCGCCGGCTGGACGCACATCCGGCGCGACAGCTGCTCGGGCCCGCTCCGGACAGAGCTCACGCAGGCCCTCTACTACAGGGTCGCGTCCGCCTCCGAGCCGGCCTCCGCGACATGGAGGTTCGACACGGCCACGGCCGCGGCCGGTGGAGTCGTCGCCTACAGGGGCGTCGACGCAGCGAGTCCGCTTGTGGACTCCAGCGGACGCTATACGAGGAACACGAGGTTCATCCATGCCCCCTCGGTCGACTCGACCAGCGCTCAGTCGGTCGTCGCGGGCTTCTTCGGGCATAGCGCGGCCAAGGTCGTCAGCCCGGCCGCGGGCATGGCGGAGCGCTACGACGAGTCCACGGGCCCGGTCGCCATGACCGCGAGCACCGAGGCCGCCGACATGACGAGGGCGAACGCCGGCGCGACCGGCGACCGCACCGCCCAGACGGAGAGCCCGAACAACTGCAACGTCGGCCAGCTCATCGTGCTCAGGCCCGGCAGCGGCGGCTCCAGCGGAAGTCCGCCCCCGCCGCCCCCGCCACCGCCTCCTCCGCCTCCTCCGCCGCCTCCGCCCCCGCCGCCTTCGGGCGACACGACGCCGCCCAGCATCCCTGGCGGCCTCCGGGCGACCGGCAGCCAGAACTCGATCGGCTTCGCCTGGAACGCCTCGACCGACAACCTCGGCGTGGCCGGCTACGGCCTCTACCGCGACGGCACCGCCGTCGGCAGCACCGCCGCCACGAGCTACACGTTCGGCAGCCTTGCCTGCGGGCGGAGCTACAACCTCGCGGTCGATGCGTACGACGCGGCCGGCAACCGGTCCGGGAGGGCTACCCTCAGCGCTTCGACGAGCGCCTGCTCGACGCCGCCTCCCCCGCCGCCGCCTCCGCCGCCTCCGCCGCCGCCCTCGGGCAACGGCACGACCCTGACGTTCCTGAACACGTTCTGGCGCTGCACGCAGCCGCTCGCCGACTACGGCTCGCTTCCGATCACGGTCGTGATGACCTTCACGACCAACTATGTCCCGCCGAACGGTGCGGGGGTCGTGCAGCTCGGCGCAGGCTGCCGCGGCGACGGGACACCCGCGACCGACCTGATCCTCGATGTGCGCGGCGACGGCCGGACCTACGGCTCGGGCGACGACGCCGTGCGCGTGATGAACGGCCTCCCCGGCGCGCGCGACATCGAGATCGAGGGGCACGCCGACTGTGGTGGTCGTCAGGGAGACGCCCACCAGGACGGCGTCCAGGTGCTCGGCGGGACGAACCTGACCTTCCGCAACTTCACGGTCGGCAACTACGACGCCGGCCGCTCCACCTGCCAGGGCGCCGGCGGCGCCTTCTTCTACTCGCTCCAGTCCGTGAACACGCGCGTCGAGGGCGGCAAGTACATCGCCTGCAACCACGCCCTGCTCGCGGGCACGCCCTCCGGGCACGTCGCGGGCGCCAGCTTCCGCTCCGGCCGGAACGACGGCTCCGACCCGGTCTGCCACTACGCGAGCTCCGAGCCGATCATGGTCGAGACGTCGCAGGTCACCACCGCCAACCTGACCGGCGAGCGGTGGATGAACGGTGCCTGGACGAGGAGGAGCTGAGCTCTTCCGATCCTCGCTGCTACAAGCGAGTCCGAAAACGAATCGAAGCCCGGCGCCGCCTCAGCGGGTGGCGCCGGGTCTCTCGTCAGAGTCGGCGCGCGTGCTCGGTGACCCAGGAGAAGTGGGAGCCGAGCGCTGACGAGAGTGGCTGCCTGGCGATGAACCGCCCCAGCAGGACCCGGACCACGCGGCCGCGCGGGAGCGGGCGATCGCCCGACATCGTCCCACTCCGACGTGTACCCGGCTCGACGATTCGCGGAAGCGGCGGCTCGAAGCGCGGCGCCGGCTCGAACGGAGGCCCGACTCCGGGCACGATCGTGCGCTCGAGCTCCGCGCGCTCGCGCCCTGCCGTCAGCACGAGCCCGAACTTGACGCGGCCGGGCCGGTGCGGCCAGTCGATCGTCAGGGTGGCGCCGGTGCGGTTCGAGAAGGCGATCTCCGCGCTCCAGCCCTCCCGGTGGAGGACCAGCCGGTGTACCTCGACCGTGAAGCCGCCCTCGCTCTCCCGCCAGCCGAGCTCGATCGTCCGCGGCGCGCTGGGCGGTGGCCGCACCTCCGTACCTCCGCACGCGGCGACGCCCGCGACGAGGAGGAAGGCCGCAAGGCTGCGCACGGGTGGACTGTAGACTCGCGCCGCCTGTGGATCTCTACGAGTACCAGGGCAAGGAGCTCTTTCGCCGCTTCGGCATTCCCGTCTCCGAGGGGCGGCTCGCGACGACGCCGGACGAGGCGCGCGCGGCGGCCGAGGAGCTCGGCGGCCAGGTCGTCGTCAAGGCGCAGGTGCTGACGGGGGGGCGCGGTAAGGCCGGTGGCATCTCACTCGCCGACGACCCGGCCGACGCCGGCGCCAAGGCGCAGCAGATCCTCGGTCTCGACATCCGCGGTCACGTCGTCCGCAGGCTCTGGATCGAGCGGGCCTCGGAGATCGCGAAGGAGTACTACCTCTCGATCACGTTCGACCGGGGCGTGAAGAAGCCGCTGTTCATGCTCACGACCGAGGGCGGCGTCGACATCGAGGAGGTGGCCACGTCGAAGCCGGACGCGCTCTCGCGTCTGCACGTGGACGTCCTCGAGGGGTTCCAGCCGTACCAGGCGCGACGCCTCGTCTACGCCGCCGGAATCGACCATCCGGGAGAGCAGAAGCAGGTGGCGGCGATCGTCGGAAAGCTGTACGACGCCTTCGTCGGCTGCGACGCGATGCTGTGCGAGATCAACCCGTTGATCGTCACGCCCGCGGGCGACGTCAAGGCGCTCGACTCGAAGTTCACCGTCGACGACAACGCGCTCTACAAGCACCCCGAGATCGCCGAGATGCGCGACTTGGAGGCGGCGCCGGCCGAGGAGCGCCTGGCCCGCGAGAAGGGCGTGACGTACGTGAAGCTCGACGGCGAGGTCGGCATCCTCGGCAACGGGGCAGGGCTCGTGATGTCGACGCTGGACGTGATCGCGCTCGCGGGCGGCCGGCCCGCGAACTTCTGCGACCTCGGCGGAGGCGGCGACGCGGAGGGGGTCGTGGACGCGCTCGAGGTGATCACGGCCGACCCGCAGGTGCGGTCGATCTACTTCAACATCTTCGGCGGGATCACGCGCTGCGACGAGGTCGCCCGCGGCATCCTGCAGGCGCTCGAGCGGATGACCATCGAGCAGCCGATCGTCGTGCGCCTCGACGGGACGAACGCGGAGGAGGGGAGGAGGATTCTGACCGAGGCGGCGCCCGCAAACCTCTACGCGGAGCCGACGATGCTCGAGGCCGCGCGCCGGGCCGTGGAGCTGGCGCGATGAGGTCCTGGTCGGAGCGCGCGGAGGCGTACCGGAACGCCGTCGAGCAGCGCGAGGGGGAGGACCTCGACCTGATCGTAGCGTGGGCCTCGGGGTCGGCGACCGCGCTCGACGTTGCGACCGGAGGCGGCCATGTGAGCCGGCGACTCCGCGAGGCGGGCATCCAGGTGACGACGCTCGATCCCGCTCCGGGTATGCAGCCCGACGTGATCGCGCGCGCCGAGGACGTGCCGTTTGCCGATGCGAGCTTCGACGTCGTGGTCACGCGCATCGCGCCGCACCACTTCGAGGACGTGCGCGCGGCCGTGGCCGAGATGGCGCGCGTCAGCCGCGATCTCGTGCTCGTCGAGGACACGCTCTTCGCGAGCGAGCAGGTGGAGGAGGCCGAGCGGTTGCGAGACCCGACGCACGTCCGCTCCTACAGCGAGCAGGAGTGGCGCCGGCTGCTCGAGGACACGGGCCTCGAGGTCGAGGCGGTCGAGCTCGTCGAGAAGCGCCACCCGATGGACGCGTGGCTCGCCCGGGCGGGCTGCGAGGGTGACGAGGCCGAACGCGTGCGCGAGTTACTGGCCGAGCGCGTCGTCGAGGGCCACTACGTCGACACGAAGATCCTGTTCAGAGCGAGGAAGCCCTAGCGTGGCGATCATCGTCGACCGGGACACGCGGCTCGTCGTCCAGGGCCTGACCGGCAGCGAGGGGTCCTTCCACGGGGCCCGGAACAAGCGCTACGGCACCGACGTCGTGGCCGGGGTCACGCCCGGCAAGGGCGGCCGGGACTTCGAGGGCATCCCGGTCTTCAACACGGTGGCGGAGGCCGTGGCCGAGACCGGCGCGAACACCTCGATGATCTTCGTGCCCGCGCCGTTCGCGGCGGACGCCATCTACGAGGCGATCGACGCGCAGATCGGCACGATCGTCTGCATCGCGGAGGGCCTGCCCGCGCACGAGATGCTGCGCATCTACACCTATCTCCGCCCGCGCGGAGTGACCCTGATCGGGCCGAACTGTCCCGGTGCGCTCTCGCCCGGCAAGGCGAACGTCGGCATCATCCCGGCCGAGATCTTCACCGACGGCAACATCGGCCTCGTCTCCCGCTCCGGCACGCTCACGTACCAGATCGGCCACGAGCTGACCCAGCTCGGGCTCGGCAACTCGACGATCGTCGGGATCGGCGGCGACCCCGTCGTCGGCTCCTCGTTCATCGACATTCTCGAGAAGTTCGAGGCCGACCCCGAGACGGAGTACGTCGTCATGGTCGGGGAGATCGGCGGCGACGAGGAGGAGAAGGCCGCGCAGTTCATTCAGGAGCGGATGTCGAAGCCTGTGCTCGCCTACATCGCCGGCTTCACGGCGCCGCCGGGCAAGACGATGGGCCACGCCGGCGCGATCATCTCCGGGTCGTCGGGGACGGCCGAGGCGAAGAGGCAGGCGCTCGAGGCCTGCGGCGTCCGCGTGGGCACGTCGCCGACCGAGGTGGCGCAGCTCGTGGCCGAGACCGCGAGCGCCCGCGCGTAGCACCGGGCGTCACGCTTCCGTCACGAAGCAGGCACGGACGTGTACGACGATCGTCGATACGGTTCCTGAAGGGGCCGTCCGGGGGCCCCTGGGGGCACGTTGGGGCGACTAGGGTTGCAGGATGCGGGCGTTCGTCACCGGCGCGACCGGGTTCGTCGGCGGCCGGCTCGCGCGGGCTCTCCGCGGGCGCGACGACGAGGTCGTCGCCCTCGTCCGATCGCGTGCGCGGGCCGTCGCCCTGGAGTCGCTCGGGTGCGAGCTCGTCGAGGGCGACCTTCATGCGGAGCCCGCGCTCCGGCTGGGGCTCGAGGGATGCGACGCCGCTTTCCACTGCGCCGCCGACTACCGCATCGGCATCGCGGCGTCCGAGCGTTCTGAGATGAACGAGACCAATGTGCGGGGCACCGAGACGGTGCTCGACGCCGCGATCGAGGCCGGCGTCGCCCGCATCGTCTACGTCTCGACGGTGAACGCCTTCGGCGACACGGCGGGCCAGGTCGTCGACGAGGCGTACGAGCGCTCCCCAGGCGCGTTCGTCTCCGCCTACGACGAGACGAAGTACCTCGCCCATCGCGCCGCGCGGGAGCGGATCGCACGCGGGGCGCCGATCCTGATCGCGCTGCCCGGAGTCGTGTACGGCCCCGGAGACACGTCCCTGGCGGGCGGGCAGATCCGCGACGCCCTGCACGGCAAGCTCCTGTACCTGAGCTTCCCCACGCTCGGCTTCAACGCGGTGCACGTGGATGACGTCGTAGCGGGTCTCCTGCTCGTCCACGACCGCGGCACCGTGGGCGAGTCCTATGTCCTCGGCGGCCAGATCTCGACGATGCGCGAGGCGATCCGGCTCGCCGCGGAGGCGGCGGGGCGAAGGCCGCCGCGCCTGACGATGCCGACCGCGCTCGTCCGTCTGCTTGCGCCGCTCGCCCTGGTTGCCGGCCCGAGCCTCGGCCTGCCGCGAAACCTGCGCGAGGTGATCAGCGCGTCCGACGGCGTCACGTACTGGGCGAGCGACGCGAAGGCTCGGCGCGAGCTCGGCTACGAGCCGCGCGACCTCGAGACCGGGCTGCGCGACGTCGTCGTGGCTACGGCCTCACGGTGACCCGGAGGGCTGGGCCTCCCCGCGAGTAGCCAATCGCGAGGCGGGCGTCCCGCTGCGAGGAGTAGTAGTTCGCGCAGCGGATCTCCCAGCGGCCGCTGCGGGGGAATCTGAACCGCCCGCGCCAGACGTACGGATTTTGGGTCGGGGTCGCGCGAAAGACGACGTTGCGCCCTCCCGGTCCGAGCGCCTGGAGGCGAAACGGGTAGTCGGGGACTGCGGCCGGCTCCTCGCTGCCGTCCGCGTACGGCCAGTACGGGAAGAGCCAGATCGAGACTGCGTGACCGACTTGCGGGCTGGTCGTCGAGGCGGCCAGTCGAACTCCCATCGCGGCGCTGGCCGGCGCGGCGGCGGTCAGGGTGACGAGGGTCGCGGCGAGCATCCATCGGAACGATGACCGCATTTGTAAATCATACGTCTGGAGTCGCCGTTCGGTTCCCTAGACTGGGCACGTGACGACGATCTCGCTTGCGCGCGGCTTTCCGTCGCCCGACTGCCTGCCCGTGGCCGAGCTCACGGACTGCGCGCGGGCCGCGCTCGAGCGCGACGGCGAGGTCGTGCTCTCGTACGGGACGGGCGCCGGCTACGGGCCGTTGCGCGAGTGGATCGCCGAGCGGCACGGCGTGGAGGCCGCGCGCGTCCTCCTGACGAACGGCTCCTTGCAGGGCTTCGTCTTTCTCGCCCGCCATCTGCTCGTCGGCGGCGGCCGGGTCCTCGTCGAGGCGCCGACGTACGACCGGCCGCTGAAGATCCTCCGCGAGCTCGGCGCCGAGATCGTGCCCGTGCAGCTCGACGACGACGGCCTCGACCTCGAGGCGCTCGAGCGTGCGCTCCGCGACGGGCCGCCTCCGGCCTTTCTCTACACCATCCCCACCTTTCAGAACCCGAGCGGTCGCACCCTCGCCGGCGAGCGCCGGCGGCAACTGGTCGACCTGGCGAGCGAGCACGAGCTCCTGGTACTCGAGGACGACCCGTACGGGCTCGTGCGGTACGAGGGCGAAAGCCCGCCGTCGATCTTCGAGCTCGCGGGCGGAACGCGCGTGATCTACAGCTCCTCCTTCTCCAAGACCGTCGCCCCCGGCATCCGGGTCGGGTGGTTCGTGCTGCCACGCGAGCTGGCGGCCGAGCTCGAGACGGTCGCGAACGGGACGTACATCTCGCCGGTGCTGCTCGGACAGGCCACGGTGCTCGAGTTCCTCCGCCGCGGGAACTTCGAGCCGAACCTCGAGCGGGTGCGCGCGCTGCTGCGGGCAAGGCGCGATGCGATGCTGGAGGCGCTCGAGCGCGAGTTCCCCGACGGCGCGAGCTGGAGCCGTCCGCAGGGCGGCTACTTCGTCTGGCTCGACCTGCCGCCGACGACGGACGCAGCCGAGCTGCTCGCGCGCGCCACGGATGCGGGCGTCACGTTCGTCAAGGGAACCGATTTCTTCCCGCACGGGAGGGGCGGCGCCTCGTCGGCGCGCCTCGCCTTCAGCTTCGTCTCCCCTGCGGAGATCACGGAAGGCATCGCGCGGCTGGCGGCGCTGCTTCCGCAGCAGGCTGTGGTCTAGGCTGGCTGCGGGACGACCCCGCGCAGCGGACGAGGGACGAGCCGTGGCTGCTGCGGGGGCGTGAGGGAGCCGCGCGTCTGGGCCCGGTACGTGGGGCACGGCGTGTCTCCCGGAAGGGCGCACAGGCCGGCGCACCGGAAATAGCAATTACTGCAGGTGACTTCAGTCTGTTTGCTCATCGCCCCCGTTTGCTCGTGTCCCGCCGATGGTCTGACAAGGCGGCATCATAGGGTTCCGCGATCCCCGATCAAGGCCTGGCGTTAACGAAATGGACGCAATTTCCGGCTGATTCAGATCTATCGGAATCTTCCTAATTCTGCTTCTTGAGCGGCAACGTTGCCAGGGCCCGCAACGCCTGTTGAAAAGTCTTGACAGGGATGATGCGCACGTCGTCCGCATAGCGGCGCGCCTCCTCCGCGTTATCCCCAGCCGGGACGAGAAAGATGTCAACGTTCGTTCTCCGAGCGCCGATCGTCTTCTGCCGCAGTCCCCCGACGGGGTTGACGTCGCCGTCGAGCTCGATCTCGCCGGTAACCGCGACCCGGTAGCCGCGGTCGACGTCGCGGCCAAGCTCCTCCATCACGTCGAGCGCGAACGCGAGACCGGCGGAGGGTCCGCCGACGTCACCGGCATCGATCCGGACCGAGATCGGCAGCCGGATGTCCGCGGCCTGGTCGACGAGCACGCCGACGACGGCCCGGTCCCGGCGATCGGGATCGGCGATCGTGGTGATCGAGATCCGCTCGAGCTTCCCGCCGCGCCTGACCTCGAGCGTGATCGAGGCGCCGGGCTTCGTGCGGCCGATCAGGCGGCGCAGGTCGGACGGCGTGCGCACACGCTCCGAGTCGACCGCAACGACCACGTCGGTCGGCTGGAGCTTGCCGGCGGCCGGCGCGCCGGGAATCACGTCCCGGACGAGAGCGCCCGTCGGATCGGCCTTCACGTCGAATCCGAGCTCGCGCAGCGCGACGGCGGCCGCGACCGATTGCGAGCGCGTCATCTCGCGCAGGTTGCCCCGCCGGCGGTCGTCCTCGCTCACCCCGGGGGGTCGGATCGCGTGTGCAGGCACGAGCGTCGAGCCTTCCCGGATACTCGGGAAGAGGCGCTCCATCCAGGTCGCCTGGCGCACGATCACGTCGACGAAGAAGATTCCGCCGCCATCCCGTGGGGACGTCCCGCCCTCGACCTTGACCAGCGGGTCGACCGGGTGGGCGCGGTCGGGCAGGAAGATGTACGTGTCGCGCGCGGGCGCGAGCAGCAGCACGCCGACGAGGAGCGCGAGGAGGACGAGAGCAGCGGCGGCGAGCCGCCCGGGCGTGTACAGGCGCCGCACGCGGGCGAGCATAGTTGCGACGAGTCGGGCCCGGCTGCGTCCTGCGGGAACTACAACTAGAGCAGACCGCGGGTGAGGCCGCCGTCGACGGGTATCACGGTGCCCGTGACGTACGAGGCCCGATCGGAGGCGAGGAAGCAGACGACCTCGCCGATCTCGCGCGGCTCGCCGAGCCGGCGCAGCGGGATCGCCTTCAGATCCTCCTCGGTCGGCCCGTCCGGATAGACCTCCTTGAGCCGGTCGGTGGCGATCCGCCCCGGTGCAATCGAGTTCACGGTGACGCCCTCGGGACCGAGCTCGCCCGCCAGGGTCTTCGCCCAGCCGATCACGCCCGGGCGGACGGCGTTCGACAGGGCCAGGTTCGCGATCGGCTCGCGCACCGAGCTGGAGGTGATGTTGATCACGCGGCCGTGCCCGCTCGCGCGCAGGTGCGGCAGGCACAGGCTCGTCAGCCGCACTGCCGAGACGAGCAGCAGCTCGACGGCGCCCTCGAGCGACTCGGCGTCGAGCTCGACCGCGGTGCTCCGCGGCGGCCCCCCGCTGTTGTTGACGAGGATGTCGATGCCGCTGAACGCCTCCAGCGTCTGCTCGACGAGCCGGCCGACGTGGGCAGGGTTCGTCACGTCGCCCCGGACGGGGAGCGCGCCGATCCGATCCGCCTCGCGCTCGAGCAGATCGCGGCGGCGGGCGAACATGGCCACGTGCGCACCCTCGGCGGCGAGCGCCTCGGCGATCGCGAGGCCCATGCCGGAAGAGGCGCCGCAAACGATCGCCGTGCGGCCCTTCAGCCCTAGATCCACCGGCGGTCCACCTTACGTCGTGAGAACGCCGACGACCTCACGCACAGCCGCGGCCGACTCGTCCAGAGCCGCCTGCTCGTCATCGGTGAGATCGAGCTCGACGATCTCCTCGATTCCCCTGGCGCCGAGCTTGACCGGAACGCCCATGTAGAGCCCCTCGATTCCGTACTCGCCCTCGAGCAGCGCCGTGCAGGGGAGGACGCGCTTCTCGTCGAGTGAGATCGCATCGACCATCTGCGCCGCCGCTGCGCCGGGCGCGTACCAGGCCGAGGTGCCGAGCAGGTCGACGATCTCTCCGCCGCCCTTGCGCGTGCGCTCGACCATCGCCTCGATCTCCGTCTCCGCGACGAGCTTCCGCAGCGGGACGCCGCCGACGGTCGTGGCCGAGACGACCGGCACCATCTGGTCGCCGTGGCCGCCGAGCACCATGGCGGTCACGTCCTTCGCCGAGGCTCCGGTAGCCCAGCTGATGAAGGCCGAGAACCTCGCCGTGTCGAGAATCCCCGCCATCCCGAACACGCGCTCCTTGGGCCAGCCCGAGACCCGCTTCGCCACGTGGCACATCGCGTCGAGCGGGTTCGAGACGACGACGAGGATCGCGTCCGGGGACTGCGCGATCGCGGCCTCGGTCACCGATCCGACGATCTTCTCGTTGGTGATGACGAGATCGTCGCGGCTCATGCCCGGCGAGCGAGGCAGTCCGGCCGTGATCACGACGACGTCGGAGCCCGCCGTCGCCTCGTAGCTGGTCGAGCCGGTGACGTTCGGCTCGTAGCCGAGCACGGGCGCGGCCTGATTGATGTCGAGGGCCTTGCCCTCCGGCAGGCCTTCCTTGATGTCGACGAGCACGACGTCGGCGTAGTCGCGGCGCGCCAGCTCCTGGGCGCACGTGGCGCCGACGTTGCCGGCGCCGACCACGGTCACCTTCCGGCGCCCCCTGTCGAGCCGGAACTCGTGGCGGCCGAGCGGAAACGGCTCGGTCATCCGACCCGCACGCCGAGCTTCTCGACGATCGCGTCGGCGACCTCGCTCGTGCCGACTGCGGTCGGGTCGTCTCGGCTCGGCTTCATGTCGTACGTCACGCTCTCGCCCCCGTCGATCACGTCCGCGATCGCGCCCTCGAGCCGGTCGGCCGCGTCTGTCTCGCCGAGGTGGCGCAGCATGAGCATGCCCGAGAGCATCTGCGCCATCGGGTTGACCTTGTTCTGGCCGGCGTACTTGGGGGCAGAGCCGTGCGTCGGCTCGAAGATCGCGATGCCCTCGCCGAAGTTGGCGCCGGGGGCGAGGCCCAGGCCGCCGATCATCCCGGCGCACAGGTCCGAGACGACGTCGCCGTAGAGGTTGGGGAGGACGAGCACGTCGTACTCCTCGGGGCGCTGGACGAGCTGCATGCACATGTTGTCCACGATCCGGTCGTCGAACTCGAGGTCGTCGTTCTCTGCGGCGACCTCCCGCGCCACGCGCAGGTAGAGCCCGTCGGAGAACTTCATGATGTTGGCCTTGTGCACGGCCGTGACCTTGTGGCGGCCGTTGCTGCGCGCGTAGTCGAACGCGAACTGGACGATCCGGCGCGTCCCTGTGATCGAGATCGGCTTGATCGAGATGCCCGAGTCGTCGCGCAGGGTCGCCCCCCGTCCGCGCAGCCAGCCGATCAGCTCGCGCGCGTCCTCGGTGCCCTCCTCGAACTCGATGCCCGCATAGAGGTCCTCGGTGTTCTCCCGCACGACGATCAGGTCGACCTCCTGGAAGCGTGTGCGAACGCCGGGATACGTCTTGCACGGACGCACCTGGGCGTAGAGGTCGAGGCTCTTGCGCAGCGCGACGTTGACGGAGCGGAAGCCCACGCCGACGGGAGTCGTGATCGGGCCCTTGAGGGCGACGCCGGTCTCCCGGACGGCCTCGAGGACGTCGTCCGGCAGCGGGTTGCCGTGGTTCTCGTCCATCACGTCTACTCCGGCGTAGCGGACGTCCCAGTCGATGTCCACGCCGGTCGCCTCGAGCACGCGGCGGGTGGCCTCGGTCAGCTCGGGACCGGTTCCGTCGCCCGGGATGAGGGTCACCGTGTGCGCCACGTGGGCGATTCTAGTGGTGATCCACCGTTGGCTTGCGCCCGGGTTCGTCGTACCATCCGCCACGTGAAGCGCGCCGCGCTGTTTCTCCTCTTCCTCCTCGTCGCAGCGGCCACCGTCGGCGTGGCCGCCCCCACCGCCTCGCCGCCGTCCGCCCCGATCGCCGCGGGCGTCACGGTGGACGGCGTCCCGGTCGCCGGGCTCACCTCGGAGCCGGCCCGCGCCAGGCTGCGTGCCTCCGCCGCACAGGAGCTCCGCTTCCGGTTCGGCCAGCGGCGCTGGCAGGCGACACCGGGTGAGCTCGGGGCGAGCTTCGCCGTCGACCAGGCCGTCGCGCGGGCGCTGGCCGCGGAGCCCGGCGCGTCGGTCGATCTCGACGTCCGCGTCCCGCAGGTGGCGGTCCGGCGCTACGTCGCGGAGCTCGCGCAGAGGTTCGCGCTCGAGCCGCGGAGCTCGCGCCTCGTCGGGCTCGTCGGCTTCAGGCCCTTCATCACCCGGGCCAGGCCGGGCCGAGCGGTGCGGAGACGCGCGATGGAGCGCGCGATCGCACGAGCACTCGAGGAGAGCTCGCGCGAGCCGATTGCCCTGGCCGTGCGTGACATTCGGCCGAAGCTGACCCGCGCCGACTTCGGCCCGATGATCGTGATCAGCCGTTGGACGAACGCGCTCCAGCTCTTCAGGGGCATGCGTCCCTGGCGCACCTTCCGGGTCGCGACCGGCTCACCGCAGTACCCGACGCCGAGCGGCAGCTTCCGCATCGTCGTCAAGGAGCGGGACCCCTGGTGGCGCCCGCCGCCCTCGGACTGGGCGAAGGGCCTGGAGCCCGTTCCGCCCGGGCCGGGGAATCCCCTCGGCACGCGCTGGATGGGGCTCTCTGCCGGCCTCGTCGGCATCCACGGCACGCCGAACGCCGCGTCGATCGGATACTCGGCCTCACACGGCTGCATCCGCATGCACATCGACGAGGCGGCGTGGCTCTTCGAGCAGGTCTCGATCGGGACGCCGGTGTTCATCGTTTGAGGCGGGGCTCGTTCGGTCTGCGGTAGATTCGCGCCTGATGAACGAGTTCAAGCCGGGCCTCGAGGGCGTCGTGGCCTTCGAGACGGAGATCGCGGAGCCGGACCGGGAGGGGGGTGCGCTCCGGTACCGCGGCGTCGACATCGAGGAGCTCGTCGGCCATTACCCCTACGAGAACGTCTGGGGCCTGCTGGTCGACGAGACGCTCGAGCCGGGAATGCCCGAGGCCGACCCCTACACCCTGCGTGAGCCGACCGGCGACGCGCCGGCCGACCTGCAGCGCGCGACCGCGGGGCTGAGCGCCGAATGGGACCTCGGCCAGCTCGTGGACATCGACGACCGCCAGGCTCGCGACGACCTCGCGCGGCTGTCGGCGACCATGATCTCGATCGTCGCCCAGTCGGCGCGGGGCCCGGACGCCGAGGCCGTGCCCGAGTCGACCGTTCAGGAGGGCTCGACCGCGGCGGAGAGGTTCCTGCTGCGCTGGCGCGGCGAGGCCGACCCGAAGCACGTGAAGGCGCTCGACACGTACTGGGTGTGCACGGCCGAGCACGGCCTCAACGCGTCGACGTTCACAGCCCGTGTCGTCGCCTCGACGGGCGCGGACTGCGCCGCCGCGATGTCGGCCGCCGTCGGCGCGCTGTCGGGGCCGTTGCACGGGGGCGCTCCGGCCCGCGTGCTCCCGATGCTCGAGGCGGTCGAGCGCAGGGGCGAGTCGCAGCTGTTCGTCCAGGAGACGCTCGAGCGCGGCGAGCGGATCATGGGCTTCGGGCACCGCGTGTACCGCGCCGAGGATCCGCGCGCCCGACTGCTGCGCCGGACGGCGAAGGAGCTCGGTGCGGAGCGGTTCGACACCGCCGAGGATCTCGAGCGCTCGGCCCTCGACGCGCTCCAGGCGCGCAAGCCCGACCGCGTGCTCGCGACGAACGTCGAGTTCTGGTCTGCACTCGTGCTCGACGTCGCCGAGATTCCGCCGCCGCTCGCGCCTGCGATGTTCGCGTGCGCACGCGTCGCCGGCTGGTCGGCGCACATCCTCGAGCAGAAGCGCACCGGACGGCTGGTCAGGCCGTCCGCGCGCTACGTCGGCCCCGGCGCCCGCTCGCTCGCGTCCGTGTGACGACCCTTGCGGAGGCTGCGACCGAGGCAGACGGCCTCGCGCAGCGCGGCGACGAGCGCGCGCTCGCCTCGATGCGCGCCCAGTGGGCCGACGAGGTCGAGGCGGCAGCCCGCCATGCCGACTACCGCGTCCGCGCGCTCGCATACCGCGCGATCGGCCAGTTCCGCTTCCGCCAGAAGCTCGAGCTGCTGCGGCGCGGCCTCGAGGACGAGAGCCCGGCCGCCCGGGGGTCGGCGCTCCTCTCGCTCGAGCTCCTCTCGCGCGACCACCCCGGCGCGGTGAACGCCGTGCGCCCGCTCCTGCACGAGCTCGTCAACGCCGATCCGAACGGCGCCGTCCGGCGGCTCGCCGTCGCTTCCCTCCGAAACGGCTCGCCGCAGCGGGACACGATCGTGCTC